>JBNKZT010000006.1:0-43631 GCA_050301775.1 Promineifilaceae bacterium (SeqCode) | reverse complement strand
GACGAAACGGCCGCTCTAGACGCGCTCCATCAGGAAGAGATTGTCGCTCTCTTCATCCTGCCCGACACCTATCCCGCCGCGCCGCAAACGGAACTGTACTATCTGGAAAATCCACCGGACGGCAGCGCGTGGCGCGATTTCAACTTCTTCATCAGCCTCAATTTGCTAGCTCCGTACCCGGAAGAAGTGCGCCACCGGCTCATTGCGGGGGGTAATATCACCGTCTACGACATCGTGAGCGGGCGCGAATTTAGCGAGAATGGCACGATCAATGTCGTGTTTCCGTTCATCGCCACCATCATTTTCTTTACTTCCACCATGATGGCGTCCGGCTACATGCTGGAAATTGTGGCTGATGAAAAGGAAAACCGAATGCTGGAGATGATGTTAACGGCCGTATCTCCCGGTCAGCTCATCGGTGGCAAAGCGATTGGCCTGCTCGCCGCCACATTGACCCAGCTAACAGCGCACATCCTGATTTTGGCTGTCGGTTTACTCATCGCCACGCCTTACATCCCCACGTTGCAGCAGCTCGTCATTCCGTGGGGCTACATCGGCGTGATGGCGATCTTCTTCTTCCCCGCCTACGCCCTCATCGCCGCCATTATGATTGCCGCTGGCGGTATCTTGCCCGATGTGCAGCAAAGCCAGCAAATTGCAGGCATGTTGAACCTGTTGTTTATCCTACCCCTCTTCTCGGTCGTCCTGATTTTTGAAAATGCGGGGTCGCCGCTGGTTGTCTTTCTCTCCCTTTTCCCCACGACGTCGTTTCTAACTATCTCGCTCCGTTGGGGCGTGGGGACGGTTCCACTCTGGCAAATTGTCACCAGTTGGCTGATTTTGGTGACGACGACGGGGTTGATGATGTGGACGGCCGTTAAAATTTTCCGCGCCGGCATGTTGCGCTACGGTCAACGATTGAGCCTGAAAAGCGCATTAGCCGCTTTGCGAAGCTAAAGGGGATACCATGCGAACAATATGGTTGGTACTCAAACACGATGCGACGGTCATTTTGCGCACGCCGATATTCTGGTTAATGACCTTGCTCTTTCCCATCCTGCTCGTAGGGATGAACGCCTACGGCAGCATTATAGACAACCGCAGTTCCCAGGCGGCGCAAGAAACGTCTGAAGATGCTTTTGCCGTCAAAGCGCCCGAAGATTTGCCCGGCATTGGGCTGGTGGACGATGCCGACATCATCCAAAGATGGCCGGAGACTTTCCCGTCTGATTTGCTCATCCGTTACGATGATGTTGCTAGCGCCCGCGCCGCGCTGGAGGCGGACGAAATCGAGCAATATGTCCACATTCCCGCCGATTACGTGACCGTTGGCGAAATCAATATCTACGACAAAAACTTCATGATCCGCGAAAGCGGTACAGGTATGGGACTCGCCTTCGACAGCCGTAACGAATGGGTCCTGCAACATCTCATCGACATGAATTTGGTAGAGGATGAGCGCTTTCTGATTCTGCTACGGAACCCTGTTCCCACTACTTTTGTAGATTGGCATCAGCTTAATCCGCCACCGGAAACCAGCGGCAACGACCGGGTTTTGGCTGAAATCGTCAGCAAAATCACGCCTTACATTTTCTATTTCCTCCTGCTTATCGGCAGCAGCTACCTCATGCGGAGCGTCGTCGCCGAAAAGGAGAACCGCACGGTGGAGGTACTGCTCCTCAGTTTGCCGCCGCGCCAATTGCTGGTTGGCAAAATTTTGGCGATTAGCGTGGTCGTTGTCATTCAGGTTGCCATTTGGATGGGCGGCGGCGTGTTTATTCTGAAGCGCGGCGCGGAGATGTTGAATGTGCCTGAGTTTACGTTTGAACCCGGCTTTTTGGTGTGGGCGGTGGTGTATCTGATTTTTGGCTATCTGCTGTACGCATCGGTGATGGCGGCCGTCGGCGCAATGGCGAATTCGGCCCGCGAAGGAGGTCAGGTGATGTGGATTCTCATCATCCCCCTCTTGCCAACGATGATGTTTGCCGATTTGTTTGCTTCGGAGCCGAATCATTGGCTGACGCTGACGATGAGTTTGTTCCCCCTGAGCGCTCCTAGCGCGATGGTGACACGGCTGGCGTTGGGGCCGGTTCCGCTGTGGCAAAATCTGCTTAGTTTGGCGGGGCTGGCGGCGACGACATATCTGTTTATTTCGTTGGCGGCTCGGTTTTTCCGCTCCGATAATTTGCTATCGGGCACAGCGTTTAAGCCGAAAGATTTATTGACGGGGTGGCGACTATGAAACAACTGTCACAGATTGTTTTGCTGGTCGGTTTCCTACTGTTGGCTGGCTGTCGCCAAGAGCCGGTAGATTGCTTGCCGATTACGCCTGCGCCGCACGGCCAACTCAATGGGATGATTCGTGAAGCGTCGCCCATCCAATTTCCGCTGGATGATTACACGGTTATTGGCCCGTTTGAGTCATTGAGCAATGCTGGCGTTTTTGAGAATAAGCGTCATGCAGCTGAGGATTTGAGAGCGTTGCCGGGAACGGCCGTTTATGCCATTGCCGACGGCGAAATCAGCTTCTCCGGTAAAAAAGGGGGGTATGGCCTACTCATCATCATAGACCATCCCCAAACTAACACCTACTCTCTGTACGGGCATCTCAGCCCTAGCCGGCCGCACAGAGATACCGGCCCCGTCGCCAAAGGGGAACTTATCGCCTACATTGGCGATTCCGACGAGAACGGCAGCAGCGCGAAGTACAGCACGATATCCCCTCACCTGCACTTTGGCATTCGCCAGGGGCAGCGCACCGATTACTCCGCCAGCGGCGATTGGCGTTGGACGGCGGGCTGGACGTATGCATGTCCCTCTGAAATTGGCTGGCTGCAACCGTCCCAGTTCATTATCAATTATGAGGAGATGAACCGGCAAGCGTTGCAGGCTCCGGCGGGGGCTGGTTGGAGAAGGATTGGGTATCAGGCGTTTTTGGGGGTGTGGTTTACGGCCGTTGCCGCTAATGGGTATCGTCTCTACCGTAAAAAGAAGCTCCCCCTGCAAGGGGGAAAATGATGTGGAACGGCCGTTTGAAATCCAAAGCGGCACAAAAATTTGTCTGTTTAATGAGCCATCAGGCGTAACGTTTGCGATGATTCAATCGTCAGCATAGGAGGTTTTGAAATGAAGTACCGAGTTCACCGATTCAGTATCCGCATGACGGAAGATCAGAGTAAGTTGGAGCTGTTTTTGAACAGCTTGGAAGGGGAAGTTGTGGCAATTATTCCTAATGTCACGCCGTTTCCGGCCACGTTTGTCAATTTTCTGCTTATTGTAGAAAAGTTGGGCTAAATGAAAATAAAGCGCATCATCTTTTTTGTTACCCTCCTCCTGTTTGGTTGTGGGGGAACGGCCGTACCTTCTTTAACGGCCGTTCCTCCCACCAACACGCCCCAGGCCAATCCGCCCATCATAGATGGCACGTTATCGCCCGGCGAATGGGATACTGCCGTTATAGAAAACTTGACCGACAACAGCGAACTGCTGCTGATGCAAGACGACGATTATTTGTACCTCGGCGTCCGCTCGGTCACGCCGGAGATGATTGGGGCGAATGTTTTCATTGAGGAAGGCGGGCTGATTAGAATTTTGCATACATCGGCGGCTTTGGGCACGGCCGTTTACCAACAAAACAACAACATCTGGCAGCAAACCCAAGATTTCGACTGGCAGTGCCGCGACACCAGCGACAGCGCTGCCGCCCAAGCCGAACGCGCCGCCTATCTTGAGCAAAACCATTGGCTGGCTGCCAACTCTCGCATGGGCACGCCCAGTGAATTAGAATATCAAATTAAAATCACAAATCCGGCACAGCGCATTGCGGTCAGCGTCTTTCGCCCTTCCGCGCCTGACGAACGCGCCTTTTGGCCGCCAACGCTTAACGATGCCACAATCCAGCCTAATCCTGGCGGACTGCCCGCGATATTGCAATTTTCCCCGGACAATTGGCGTTGGCTTGAGGCGGCTCAGTAAACTGGAACAAAAACATATGATACCGGTAAATTTTACAAGTTCAGAAAGCGTTATCAGAGGTTATTTCTTCCCGTCAAACGCTGATGGCGTAAGCCCAACGGCGATATTTCTGCAAGGGTTTCCGGGAATCGAAGGCGACGAGTTGATCTGCGAAGATTTATCGCAAGCAGGAATCAACGTCCTCACCTTCAACTACCGGGGCACATTTCAAAGCGAAGGGTATTTTTCATTTCCCAATGCCGTCGCCGATATTGGCGGCGCGCTTCGTTTTCTCCAAGAGCCACGCCATCGAGAAACCTATCATATCCATCCTGACAAGATCATTCTTGGCGGCTGGAGTTTTGGCGGCGCGATTGCCCCGGCAGGAGCGGTGCAAAACCCGGCGTTCAAGCAGATATTCATGATTTCAGGCCGAAACTTTGGTCAAGAAGCCCGTCAAATTGGAAGCGATCCGGCATATGCCCAACAAGTCGCCCAAAATCTGATATCTTTGCGTTCGCCGGAGGGGCCGGTCAATTTTCAGGATGATTTGATTCCCGGCTTGGTTGCTTATCAAGATGCACTGGACCATGAAAAATTGGCATCCTTACTACATGACCGCCATATTTTGTTAATCGGCGGCTGGGAAGACGACATTACACCTATGGAGGCGCATACGATCCCGTTTTATCGTGCGCTTGTCAATGGCGGCGCGGCCAATGTCAGGATTGAAGCGGTTCAAGACGATCATGAATTCTCCCGGAGTAAAGCGCAGATTGTGCAGTTTATCCTGAATTGGCTGCGGGAAGAGGCATGAAATAGAGGTTGATATGCCTAGTCAAGAAGTGGACACGGCCGTTCACACACAAATCATTCAAAGCCTCTCAGAGAAATTAAGGGCTTATTACGTTTTCCCCGATGTCGCCACACAAATTTGCGGCCGTTTGCAGCGGCATCTGGAAGAGGGAGCCTATGCCGCCATCACCGAGGGTGAATTATTCGCTTCAGCCCTGACCGAGCATTTGCAGTCCGTCAATGAGGATGAGCATTTGTGGGTTCGCTGGTATCCTGATCCGCTGCCCGATGCGGAAGATTCAATGCTGCAAAACCCGGAACGGCTGGCTGAATTTCGACAGAGAGCCAGGCTGGACAATTATGGGTTTTACAAGGCAGAACGGCTGCCGGGGAATGTGGGGTATCTGGATATTCGCTATTTTTACAGGCCGTCGTGGGGAAGTGGGGACACGGCCGTATCCGCCATGAACTTTCTTGCCAACACCAACGCCCTCATCATTGACCTGCGCCAATGCAGAGGGGGCAACCCCGGCATGGTCGCCTTGATGAGCAGTTACCTGTTCGATGGCGAACCGATCCATCTAAACAGCCTCTACTGGCGTGAAAAAGATTTCACCCAGCAGTATTGGACTTTGCCTTACGTACCCGGCCAACGCTTTGTAGACAAGCCCATTTACATCCTGACCAGTTCAGATACATTCTCCGCCGGGGAAGAGTTTGCCTACAATTTGCAAACCCGCCAGCGGGCCACGCTGGTAGGGGAGACGACGAGTGGCGGCGCGCATCCTGGTTCGCCTTACCGTCTGCATCCCCATTTTGAGGTTTTTATCCCGCTTGGACGCGCCATCAACCCCATCACCAACGACAATTGGGAGGGACGTGGCGTTGTCCCCGATGTTTTTGTCGCGCAGGCACAAGCCCTGAATGCGGCTCATCGTTTGGCGCTGGATGCGATCATAGAAAGCATCGGCCAATCGACATCAGCCCCGCTTGGCAAGCTGTTGAAAGAAGCGCAATCGGCTCTTGAAGAAGTGCGTAGGTCAAGTTTGCAAACTTGACCCACCAGGAATAATGGAGGCTCAATGCCAGAACAGAGTTATTGCGATTTTTGCGGTCGTCCGGAAGATGAACTGAAACATTTTCCGAATCGTTCTTACAAACTGGAACTTGATGCGGATGGCCTTTGGGCCTGTAGCGACTGCCATGCCCGGCTTCAAAGCGCGCCAGCAGATCAGTCGGATGAGTACCTTGATGAGGAGATCAAGACGCTCATCGGTCAAAGCGTTGGCGCGATTTGCTACACATTGAATTTGCCCTATGAAACTCCGTACCGGGCCATCATAGATGCGGCGTCGTTGATTGGGTACGACGAGGATTTATATATGGGCGCCTGGTTATTTGTTACCCAATGGCTTAATGGAACAACGGTCTGGCGCACGGAAGACGGCCATGCAACGGCCGTTGTAACCCCAGATGGTGCAGTTCATATCGAATCCAGCTAGATTGAAAATTGGGAGGCCGAAAATGAAAAACCAGATAAGCGTTTTTGTTCTAGCGATTCTATTGTTTGTGATAAGCTGTTCATCAACGCCGCCGCTTGTTTTGCCGGACACGCAAGGGTGCGACGACCGCACTGCCGACACCTTACTCGACCCCGATTTCGTTCCCAGCAATCCAGTGCATAATGGCTGCTTCACCCCTGGCGAAGGTGCTGGCCCGGCCCTGCACAACTTCAGCGGTACGCTGCGCGTGGATGAATTTGTGATGCAGGACAGCATCCCCGCCGGCACACCACGTTCGGAAAGCGGCCGTTATTTCCCCGGCTTCACGGCCGAATTTTTCACCTATGACGATTACCTGGTTCCGGCCAATCGGGAAATTATGCCCACTACCGGCAATAACAGTCGTTGGATGCTTATCCTGTCGCCGGGCAAGGTATGGTCAGAGCCGGGCGATGGAGGATGGTCACGGGCAGCATTCCCCTTTGTCATGACCAGCCGGACATCTAACGAAGCACACAACGGCCTGGCGACTTTTCTTTACGATGATGCCCACGTTTCCCAGTTCTATTTCCAAATCACCCAGGAAACGGCCGCCTGGAACCGCAATGATTATTGGGGGCAAACCACATTGGCCTACACGACTGGCCCTGTTGCTGATGAAGCCGCGCTGCGTGCCCAATTTGCCGCCGAATTAGCAGCCCAAGTTCCCATCCGCCCCTGGTCGGAACTGGCGTCTCAAGTGAATGATGAACTGCTGGATGCGTTTAACGGCGGCCTGGAGCCGGAAGACATCAGCGCCACCGGCCTGATTATCGATGGCACAATTTATATGCAGCCGAATGTGACCCGATATGGTGAATATCCTTACGGCCGTTTCATGCGGCATGGCGTGTTTTCGGTGACGAAATCGATGGGGGCGGCCGTCGCTTTGCTGCGCCTGGCGCAAAAATACGGCGACGATGTGTTTGATCTGAAGATTGCCGACTATGTGACGGTAACGGCCGTACACGATGGCTGGAATGATGTCACCTTTGCTCACGCCTTGAGCATGGCCACCGGCGTAGGCGATATGGAGCCGGATCGCACTTCCAGCCGCGTCACCGCCGACGAAGACCAGGACAAGTTTTCCAACTGGATGGAGATGGATTCGGCCGCCGAGAAACTGGCGGGAGCTTTTGAATACGGCAATTATGAGTGGGGGCCGGGCGAAGTCGTGCGCTACAATTCCATCACCACCTTTGTCCTCGGTGCGGCGATGGACGCCTTTCTTAAAAGCAAAGAGGGGCCGGACGCCGACATCTGGCAGATGGTGATGGAAGAGGTGTACCGGCCCATCGGTATTTACCACGCGCCCATCATGCGAACTTATGAATCAAACGGCCGTTTAGGGCTGCCTATTTTGGGCTACGGCCTTTATCCAACGGTAGATGACACGGCCAAAATCACGATGCTGCTGCACAACGGCGGCCAGCACAACGGCCAACAATTACTCAGCCCCACCAAACTGGCAGAAGCGTTGTACCAAACAGAAAATCAAGGTTTGTCAGTCAACCGTCCCAATCAATATGGCGAGTCGCGCTATTTGCTGTCGTTTTGGTCCGTTGCTCACTGCACGGATGACGGAGATTGCTTTCAGGCCCCCTACATGATGGGCTATGGTGGCAATTTAACGATGCTGCTGCCGAATGGCGTAACGGCTTTTCGCTATGCCGATGCCCATAATTATGATCCGGAACCGTTAGCGACGTTGGGCACGGCCGTTTCGTGTTATCCTGCCTGTAAATAAAAATCGGTTCGCCTGTTAATGACAAAACCGGCGTAAGCCAGGGTTTGGCAGCCAGTATGACTATTTTTTCTAGTGGCCAGTAGTTGGGGGGGAACGGCCGTCAATAAACGTGTATAATAATTTGGCAAGTGGGCAGGTGACAAGTGGGCAAGTAACCGCAGACTTGTACATTTGCAAACTTGCAAACTCGCACCACTTCCTAAGGATTATCCGTGACTGAACAAGGATCGTTTAGCTACACAACCGCACTACAAGATTTCAAACGAGCCAGACAGCAGGCAGCAATGCGCCAATTGATGGCCCGCATTACCGGCAAATCGTCCGATTTGCTGGCTTACACCGATATCGAAAAACTGCAAGTTTTGGGGACTGAGGAACATGGTGTGCAGGAAATCCCGCTGGATCGCATTGTCGGCAGCGTGGGCCGCTACAAAGATTTTACCCGCGACTTTTTGCCCAAACGGGCCAGCGACGCCGAACGGTGGGCGCGGGTCAAGGCGGCGGTTATCGACATGCGCGGGATGTCGCCGATTGAGGTATACCAAATTGGCGAGGTGTATTTTGTCAAGGACGGCAATCATCGCGTCTCGGTGGCCCGGCAGTTGGGGACGGACACGATCTCGGCTTATGTGACCAGAGTAGAAACGCGGGTGACGCTGCAAGCCGATGATGACCCGTCGGAGGTTATTTGCAAAGCTAAATATGCCGAATTTTTGGAAGCGACAAATTTGGATAAACTGCGCCCCGATGCCAATTTGATGTTAACGTTCTGCAATCATTTCCCCTGGTTTTTGCGCCAGATTCAAGCGCATCAAAAAGAAATGGGGGTTGTGGATTGGGAAACGGCCGTTACCCATTGGTTCGATAATAATTATTGCCCGATCATTGTCTTGATGCGGGAACAAGGTATCCAACGCAACTTCCCTGAGCGTACCGAAGCCGACCTGTATTATCTGGTCAGTGAGCACCGTGATGAATTGGAAGACGCCTTAGGGTGGGATATTGACACCGATGAAGCCGCCTCGCACTTGGCCGAACGGGAACATGCTCGCCGCCGCAATCTCTTTGTGCGGCTGGGACGAAAATTAAAACATGCCATCATGCCTCCTGAACTGGAAGAAGGCCCCGCACCCGGCCAGTGGCGGGAGCATCAAATAGCTGCCGGGCGCCAGGGTCGTCTGTTTGAGGATTTCCTGGTGGCGCTGAGCGGCGAAAAAACAGATTGGCAGATGCTGGACCAGGTGATTAAGCTGGCAAAATGGGAGAATGACCGTATTCTGGGATTGCACGTGGTGCCCGATCCGGACAAGATTGACAGCCCGTATGTGCAGCAAATCCGTGAACATTTTGAAACAGTTTGCCGGGATGCCGGCCTGGTAGGTGAATTTGCTGTCGAAGTCGGCGATGTGGCCGATATGATTATTAAGCGGGCAGCCTGGGTTGATCTGGTAGCAACGAATTTATCCCATCCGCCAGGACCACAGCCGGTAGATCGGCTGAGTCATGGGTTTAATCGGTTGGTGCAGCAGTGCCCCCGGCCCATCCTGGCCATTCCTACCGGAGCCAACAGCGATTTTAACCGGATTATGTTATCCTACGACGGTAGCCCCAAGGCCGATGAAGCGCTGTTTGTGGCCACCTATTTGAAGGTGCGCTGGCCGATGTCGTTGGTAGTGCTAACAGTGGAAACGGAACATACACCACCGTCGGCACTGGACAAGGCGCGCACTTATATTGAACGATATGGCGTCAAGGATGTAGAATACGTCCTGCGCCAGAAACCGATTGCCGAGGCAGTGTTGGAAACGGCCGCTGCCTACGACATCAACGAAATCATCATGGGCGGCTTTGGCTTCCGGCCGGTCAAACATTTGATTCTAGGCAGCACGGTGGATACCATTTTACGTGAATTTAAGCAGCCGGTGTTGATTTGCCGGTAACGAGTGGGAAAGTATGCGAGTGGCGAGTATGCAAGTGGGTAAGTGGCGAGTTCGGAAATATGCGCGATCATCCCTTCACCTGGAGCGTGATTTATGAAAGAAAAACAGTCTACTAATTTTTTGATTGGTTTTATCGTCGGCGCGCTGATTTGCGTTGTTGTTTGGTATTGGCAAAAGAGTACGGCCGCTGACGAAGGGGCACTGGATTTGCTAGATCGGATGGCCGAGTTGGATCGCAAGCTGCGCCAGCCGGAAGTAGCCAAATCCCCTCAACCGGCTATCCCTACGCCCCAGCCAGACGATTTACAGCAGGTGAAAGGGATCGGGCCGGTGTTTGACGGCCGTTTACGGGAAAACGGTATCAACGCCATCGACCAGTTGGCTGCGCTTTCCGCCGCAAAGCTGGCCGACTTGTTGGAGATTGGCGAGAATCGGGCGGCGGCGATTTTGGCCGGGGCTGCTCAATTACAGTAGGAGTGGATCATGGATTGGGTGTTGTGGGCATTATTGGTTGCCGTGGGGTTAACCGTTGGGGTGTTGGTGACGTTGGTCGTGGACGGCCGTTTCTGGGGAGAGCAGGTGGCTACGGCCGGAGCCGAAAATCGCCAGTTGCAGCAAAAAGTACGCGGTCTCACCAGCCGGTTGGCCGCCGCCCAAACCCGGGTCGAACAGTTGGGTCAAGACCTCGACGAGACAGCCCATCAGATTGAAGCTTGGACCCAACTAAGTCAAACTCAACGGGAAGAAATAACGGCCGTGACCACCGCCAAAGAATCCCTCACCGAAAAATTCGACCAGCTAACCAGTCAGTTAGAAGAACTACGCACCGAACATGAGCAGGCCAACCGTCGTCTGGCCGCGGCCGATGTCGAACTCGCCCATTTACGCGAAGATTTGGCCGCCGCCGAAGACAAAACTGCCCAACTGGTTAGTTTGGAAGCCGATAAACAGGTTTTGCAAAGCCGCCTGGATGAGCTGCAAACCCGTTTCAAATCGGCGCAGCATCAATTGAAATTCGCTGGATTAAAGGGCAAAAACCAGATCGAAATCGTCCGCGGCATAGGCCCAACCTATGCCAGCCGTCTGCACGAAGCCGGCATCCGCGACCTGGCCGACCTGGCCGGACAAACGGCCGAACGCGTCGGCGAAATCGTCGGCCTCAAGACCTGGCAGCGGGCTGATCCCCAGGGCTGGATTGATGAGGCCAAAGAATTGGCGGCCGCATTTCAGGACGATGATTCCTGATCAGCCAAGCATGGCGTGGGGTATTACTTTCCTACATAATCTTTGAGGACAGCGGGAAGCATTACATAGCTGGGTACGTCAACATTATAACGCAAGCGCACGCCGCAGATTCTGACGGAACTGTCATTGGCGCTTCCGGTACCAATGACAAGCCCCAACGACTCAGTGCTATTATCAACGATGTGCGAGACGAGCGCGCTGTTGGCAGAATTTTGTCCGGGGGAGCCGATGGAAGCCACGTGGGCGATTTGATTGAATCCCCCCAATCCATCGTAGGCATAAAGCCAGACTTCAGCGTTATAGTTGGCATTGGTGTCGATAAAGTAGAGACTCACGAGGTCAATTTCAGCGCCTTGAGGCAGTTGTAAATCGGAGACTAAATAGCCAGAGGTGCTGGTTTTATAGAGGCAGCCAGCATTGCCATAGCTGTGGGTTGTTGTGGCTTCCCGGGGATGAAAATTGGAGCCGGCAATAAATTTAAAAAGTGTTGCTACCGCTGACGGCGTATCGGGGGCTTGCTGCATTTCGGTTCCGTCTATGGCGCCAGGAGTAGTCAGGTTTGTCGGAAGCGATAGTTCACCTTCTGGATTTGGGCTATCCAGAACCGGCGCGTCTGACGGGGTCGGCAACTCAACGCCCACAGGGCTGCTGGAGGGAATAATAGGACTGGTTTGTCCACCTTCGGGATCGTCCGAATTACCTTGTGCCCAGGCAATTGCCGCGAAGAAACCAACAATGATTGCCAGGGCACTGATAATCAGAGTCCTGGTGGAAAATGAAATAGTATGTCGCATGATCTTTCTCCTTGGGGCCGGAACCCTAATGCTTGATTAAGCATACTTTTATAATTGTCCTCGATGGGACTGTGTGTTAAACGGCCGTTCGACAAGGTCGAAAGCCGCTCACGCCAAAGTTCTGTCGAAGGTGGGCAAACATCAATCTTCGACAAGTTCAGGCTCCGCCGGGAATATCAAGCTATTTAGTTCACAAAATAATTGGGCGAACCACAAAAACTATTTTATTGCTTATCCTTTGTGGTTTGTTCAGGGAAAGAGGGAGAGGAATTGTGTTGTTTTATTTTGAGGGTTTTCTTTCTTTCACCTGATCGCTGGTTTTCTTGACTAAAAATCAATCAGACATTAGCCTGATTGATGTCGTAGTCCATTAAGCTTAAGCCAGCACATGGTCATTTTAACAAAATATGGTACGGAATAGCAATCGTGACGGTTGATTGACATTCATAGCCTATTCCAACCGCCATTTCAGCGCAAAATCTCCCGCTCAATCCCGTCTCCTGCAACATACCACACATCGGTGGCAAACCGTTCTATGAAATAACGGTCGTGGACGACAGCCAACACCGTACCTTCAAATTGGGTCAGCGCCTGCTCAAACTGGCTCCGCGAGGGGATATCCAAGTGGTTGATGGGTTCGTCCAGCAGGAGGAAGTTGCAGCCCTGGGCCACCAGCAGCGCCAGCGAGAGCCGCGCCCGTTCGCCGTAGCTCAACTGGCCGATGGGGCGCAGCGGGTCATCGCCGCTGAAGAGGAAGTAGTGGAGGAAGGAGCGGGCGTCGGTCTGGTTGAGCGGTGCGGTCTGACGGATGGTCTCCAGCGCGGTGCTGGCCGGGTCGAGTAGTTCTTGTTCCTGGGCCATGTAGCCCAGTTTGACGCTGCTGCCGAGGTGATAGTGGCCGGATAACGGCCGTATCTCTCCCACAATCGTTCGCAGCAAAGTTGATTTACCCGTCCCGTTCATACCCGTCAACACAACCCGCTGCCCGCTCTGCACCTGCAAATTCAACTCGCGCAGCAGCGGCACGGCCGGACTGTAGCCAATTGTCAGGTCCTCAACCGTCAGCACGTCCCGCCCCAAGTGGGCCACGTCATCGAAATCCAGTTTCATCTGCCAGCCTGGCTTGGGCTTCTCCACTCGCTCGTCTGATTCCAGGTAGCGGTCCAGCTTTTTCTCGCGCGATTTGCCTTTTTGCGCCACCTTTTTGGCCAGCCGCAGGTAATGGTCCTTGCCTTCTTTAATACCGCCAACGCTGACTGATTTCACCCGTCGTTCTTTGTTGGCAGCCTGCTCCTTCATCCGGGCAATATCCTGTTTCATCCGGCGAATTTCGTACTGCTGATCCTTCCACTCTGCTAGCTGCTTTTCTTGTTCCTGGACGTACTGCTCCAAATAATCGCTGTAGTTACCGGCATATTCGCGGATGGTTTGCGTTTGCGGATTCAGGTCGAGGACGCGCGTTACCGTACGATCCAGGAAGGTGCGGTCGTGGGAGACGATAAGCGCGCCGCCGGGAAAACGGCGCAGCCAATCTTCCAGCCATTCCAGCATCTCAATGTCCAGGTGATTGGTCGGCTCGTCCAGCAGGAGAAGCTGCGGGTCGCTGAGTAAAACCAGGGCCAGCGCCAGCCGCGTCTTCTGCCCGCCGCTGAGCGTGGCCACCAACTGCGTCTCGTCAATAACATCCAGCCCCAACCCGGCCAGGATACTCTGGAACTGGCCGATATTGCTGCGGCTCAGGCGGGTTAAGGTCTGGTCGTAAGCCGTTTGCAAATCGGCCCGTTCCGGTTCGGCGGCCAGGGCAGCCCCTAATTGGGCCAGTTCCGTTTCCAGCCGCGCCGGGTCGCCCACGGTCTGGTGGATAAGCTGGCCCAGGGTGATTGGAGACTGGGGACTGGGAGACTGGAGACTGTTAGTCTCTAATCTCCAGTCTCCAGTCTCTGGACTATACTGCTTTAACGCCAATTCCGGCTCAAACCCCTGCGCCAGGTAGCCGACTTGCAGATTGCTGGGGGTAAGGGCGACGTGGCCGGCATCCGGCCGTTCTTCGCCGGTGAGAAGGCGCAGCAGCGTCGTTTTGCCACAGCCATTCGGCCCAATCAGGCCCACCCGGTCGCCAGCATTGACGCTAAATGTAATGTTTTTGAGAATGGGAGTCAGCCCGAAGGCTTTCAAAAGATTGTGTGCAGTAAGCATAAGTTCATTCCTTTGCTAGCTGATCAGCTTGTCGGCCAATCAGTGGTCAGCTTGCTAACAGCCAATGCCAGCGGTTTAGCTGATAGCTGAAATGCTGACTGGCTGAAATGCTATAAAAAATGGAATGAACTTAGTCTGTCATTATGTGTACCTGCAAAATCTCCAAATGAATGATATCGCGATTATGGCCGCTCCGTGCTGTTTCGTCAAGCCTAACGGTTGCATAAGCGGCGGACGGGCGATTGACGGTACAAACTTCGGGACTTGAGATTCGGTTTTCGCCGCCGCATACCATTGGGGCGGGACTTACCCGCCCGTCCGCTTCATGCCGGGTTAGGCGGCGCTTCTTATGCTGCGCCTAGAATATGCTCCGGTCGTTCGAAATATGCTTGCACTTTTTCATAAAACCGGCCCGCATGTAAGCCATCCAGCAAGGCATGGTGCGCTTGCACACTCAAAGGCATCTTCAATAAATCACCTTCTTGGAAAAACTTTCCCCAGGCGAACCGTGGCACAGAATCTACTGGATGCCAATGCAGTGGGTGCACGATACTCGTAAATGTAACCCAAGGTAGCGCGGTCAGGAACAACAAATCGTCGCGTCCTTGGTCTTCTTCTAGTAGTCTTGGTCGCTTTTGCACTTGCGCAATCTTCTCAGTCGCCCCGCTCGCAAACTTCGAGAAATCAGGAATGTATGCCAGACTGCAGAAACTAAATACATCCTCGTTTCCTAGAATTGTGGTCGATGGATGGACCATCTCGTGCTCGATGACCTCTGCACCTCGAATGCGATATCTAAATTCTGGTATGGCATTGGCTGCGCTTGAAATCATGTACACGATGGCGACGTTAGTTGAGATGCCGTATCGCTTAACATAAGCATAGAATGCGGTCATATCCACATTGGCACATAAGTTGAAATGTGGGTAATCGAAGGTGTTGAATACTTTGAAGTGCTCGCGCCGAGGCCAAGTTTCTAAGTTTATCCGACGCATATTTCACCTCCAGCTAATTTACACACTATTTCCAAGATTGTACAGTATTACGCCGCCCAACGAATAAGCGTTTCATGCGGCGCGTTAAACAAAACGTTCAAAAACCAGCTTGTCAGCCGCCGCGTAAACGTTGTTGAACTAAGCCAGGGAAAGCGGGTCTTGTTGCCTTTGAGGATTAAGGTCTTCTCCAGACTGGCTTAACCCCGAAACGCGACCCATTTCCAAGTACAGTATAGCCAGAAGTCCAAAAGTAAGTCAATAAAAAAGCATCATTGTCAGCCCAATGGACGAAACAGGGTTGGGGTAAGCACAAGTTTCAATCTTTACCGACGAATTTGGCAGAACGATTGAGTGATAACAGTTCCAATGGCTTCTCAGGCAAAAGAAACCAGTGAGATTTTTTCGTCTCACTGGCTTCTCGCACAAAAGAAACCAGTAGGATTTGTCTGTCCCACTGGTTTCTTTTACTTGTCTCACTGGTGGGAAATTTTGGGGTGGGGAATGGTACGGCCACTACAATCTCTATCAACCAAACACCCTTCCCCCACCCACTATGGTATACTCCAACCCATCTCATGGAAAAGGAGTAACCCCGTGGAAGAAACCTTGAAAAATCTGTTGCAAGAAGAAGCCGAACTGCAATTTAGCCGCTTTAACGAAGATACTGCCTGGGAAATTGGCGGCCAGCTTGTGGCGCGGGCCGTGCGTGAACACCTGCCCATCACCATCGACATCACCCGCGCCGGCCACCAATTGTTCCACGCCAGCCGGCCGGGCACCGCGCCCGACAACGACGAATGGGTCAAACGCAAAGTCCGGTTGGTCATGCGCGTGGGACACAGCTCCTTTTACATCGGCCAATGGCTCAAAAGCGAAGGCAAACGCATCGAAGAAGCCCTGCTGCTGCCCGAAAGCGACTATGCACCGCATGGCGGCTGCTTCCCCATCATCGTCAAAGGCACAGGCATGGTGGGCACGATCACCGTTTCCGGCCTGGCCCAGGAAGAAGACCACCGCCTCGTTGTGGAAACGATTCGCGCTTATTTACAAGGTAAAAAATAAGCGGGGATTTGGCGATTAGAGGATTAAATCAAAGAAAAATCCCGAAATCCCCTAATCCCCGCTAACATCAAGGAAAAATCACATGTCACTTAATCCTATCATTTCTATGTTAGGTCGCCGGCTGCGTCTGGCCGTTATTGGCGGCGGGCCTGGCTCATTTATTGGCGCGATGCACCGGCAGGCCGCCCGGCTGGATAATCGCTATGAACTGGTTGCCGGCGTATTGTCATCCAAACCGGAACGGGCACAGCGGGCTGGAGCCGAAATAGGCCTGCCGGCCGACCGCATTCACACCGATGTGATGGTTATGCTGGAAGCTGAAACCGCCCGCAGCGATGGCGCCGACGTGGTGGCCATCATGACGCCCAACGACAGCCATTATGCCTACGCCACCGCCGCTTTAGCCCGTGGTTTTGACGTCATTTGTGACAAACCGATGACCAACACGCTCGAAGAAGCGGAAGCGCTGCATCAAATGGTAGTCGAGTCGGGACTCATCTTTTGCCTGACCCACAATTACACCGGTTACCCGATGGTGCGGCAGGCCAAAGCAATGGTCGAGGACGGCCAATTGGGCACAATCCGGTTGGTTCAGGTGGAATATGTGCAGGGCGGCAAAGCGGCTGAAAACGACCCCGATCCGGCCGACGGTTTGCCCTGGCGCTACGATCCGGAGCGTGGCGGCCCGTCATTGGTGATGGGCGATATTGGCACGCACGCCCACAATCTGGTGCGGTTTATCACCGGGCTGGAAGTGGCTGAGGTGGCGGCGGAAGTGGGGGCGATTGTGCCCGGTCGATTAGTCCATGATTATGCCGGGGCACTGCTCCGTTTTGACAATGGGGCACGGGGTAACTTTTGGGTGACTCAAGCCGCGGCGGGCGTGGAAAATTGTCTGCGGATTCGGGTCAGCGGGACGTTGGGCAGCCTGGAATGGATGCAGGAATTCCCCCAGGCGCTGACCTTCAAACCGCTTAACGGGCCGTCACAGAATCGGACGCCGAACGGACCGGGCACGCTGCCGCTGGCAGCACGGTCTAGCCGGATTGTGGCCGGTCATCCGGAAGGATTCCATGAAGGGTTTGCCAATATCTACTCCGATGCCGCCGAAGCGATTGCCGCTCGCCGGGCTGGTGTAGAAGTGGATCCGCTGGCACTTTATTTTCCCAATTCGTGGGATGGGCTGCTGGGGGTACGCTTTGTCAATCGCGTCATCGCTTCGAGTGACGCCAATGGGCAATGGGTGGCGTGTTAGTTCTCAGATTGGCTATGCCCGCTTTGGGGCGGTGGTGGTTAGGGAAGGGCGTTCCCCCTAAACGTTTTTCTCATGGTAACAACAACCTGGCCAGTGTATCGCCCAACCACTGCATATACCGTTCTTTAGACCATCCCCGATCTTGCGTTAGCAGGCTGAAAACTTCCGGGCTGGTGATAGTCCAGACAGTTTCGGCGGCCTGAGCCTCGTCCAATCCTTCTCGAAGTGGGCTGTTCGCAGCCAGATGCTGCACAAATGCTGCCAGCGTGCGTAAGCGTTCTTCGAGAAGGTTTGTCAACATCTCAGCAATGTCTGGTTCAGTCTTGGCCGCCGTACGCATAATCGCAAAAACCGGAGCAACGCGCTCCAGAATTCCGGTCATGTCCCGAGCAAACAAATGCAGTTGGCGGCCAGGATCGTGTTCCTGCAATACAGTTTGTGGTCCGGGCCGCTGCAAAAGGGGGATGGGTTGCTCGTCGCCCCCCACCGAAATGTCAATCAGGTCGGCCAGAATCGTTCGTTTATTGCCAAAAACAGCATAGATAGTCTCAGGCGCAACACCGCCCTCACGGGCGATGGCTTCAATCGTTGCGCCAGCATAACCGCTTTCGGTAAATAAGCGGCGGGCGGCTTCAATGATCTGCCGGCGGGTTTCACGTGCCTGGGCTTGCCGCCGGGTCGAGTTGTATTGACGTTTGGGTTTCTTGGATTGCGTCATTTGCCTATTGACATTCCTTTTAATTAGATATACTATATCTATATTCAATACATAGCAACAATATTCAATATAGATGTCAATGAAAAATTCAGTATAGCTGAATTCGATAATTGAAACCAAAAAAATCGCTCAAAAAAGGGGTTATATTATGTCAATAGAACAAAACCAGACGTCTTTTCGCCAGATAATCAACGAAGCGTTCAATAAGGGTAACTACAGCGTGCTGCATGATCATGTCCAGCCTGATTTCATCGAGCACCAGTTTGGACTTCATCCAACCATTGAAGGTATGCAAGGCGATATCCAGTTTCTGCGAACGACTTTTCCGGACTTCAACCTGACCATCGAGGATATGGTTGCGGACGAGGACAAGCTGTGGGTGCGGATGACGGCGCGCGGCACGAATCTTGGCGGGTTCATGGGACCGCCCAATGGGAAATCCTTTGAGGTTGCCGTATTTGATATCTGCCGCTTCTCTGAAGGCAAAATGGTCGAACATTGGGGATCACCGGACCGTTTTGCAATTCTGGCGCAGTTAGACCTTCTTCCCAAACCGGCAAAAATGGGCGTTTAATGGGCAAATGATACCTTGTAAATAATGGTTGCAAAACGAGGCGGCTGTGGTATCCTCCGCGCCTGAGAAAAATATTCGATTGATTCAAGCAAACGAACTGTGACTAATTCCATGAAAACAATCTGGCAAGCCTATGATGATTTTGATTTCGGTCGTGCCAAAAAGGCAGATGAAGAACGTCTGTCCTTGTCTCAGTTCGCGTCTATGATCGAGGTGTCGCCGCAATAAGCCAGATACCATCTCATGAAAAGATTTTTAACGAAACGCGGACTGATCAGTCCGCGTTTTTGTTTTTCAAGCAGGGCAATGTCATGAAGGGCAGGATTGATTGGAAACAAACAGACTGTGTTACCGTTGGAAATAACGGCCGTTTCCCCCAACCTGTTGCTTTCCGAGATTCATGGATAGACGATTTGTGCCGAAAACGGACGCTCTGGTCGCGCCTTACCTGACGAGAATGGCAATTTGTTGGACAACTATGTTTTTACAAGCGCGATCGGAACCGGTCGCGCTTTTTATTTTTTTGCTCTGTTATCAAAAGCAGGGCCAATTGTTCAAATGGAGGATAACCATGAACAACACAACCGTATTCATCAAACAACTCAGGCAGGAGACCGGAGCCAGTTTTCTGGACTGTAAACAAGCCTTGCAGGCGCATGGCGGCGATTACGAACAGGCAGCGGCCTTTTTGCGCCAGAAAAACCTGAAGAAAGTAGAAAAGAAAGCCGAGCGGCAAACAGCGGAAGGATTAATCGTCGTCAAAAGCAGCGAGGACACGGTTTGCCTGGTTAAACTGGACTGCGAGACTGATTTCGTGGCACTGACGCCTGATTTCAAGACGTTTGCTCATCATCTTGCCGACCTCACTCTGGCGGATGGTTCGCTGGCGACTGTGGAGAAATTGGCAACGGCCGTTTACCCACCTACACCCCACCAAACCATCCACAACGCCATTCAAACGCTCATTGGCAAACTGGGCGAAAACATCAAGCTGGGCGCTGTTGCTCGCTGCCGGGCTGCCGAGTCGACGGCCGTACATGGCTACGTCCACGCCGGTGCAATTGACGGTTATGGACCAGACGAGGGCCGTTTGGGTGTGTTGGTGGAATTAGGGCTGGCGGACAAAACGGCCGTTGCCGACGAAACCAGCCAGGCCATTGCCCACGAACTGGCATTGCATATCGCCTTTGCTTCGCCCAAATACGTGTCTGTGGCTGACGTTCCCGCCGACGTCGTGGCCGAGGAGCAAAAACGATTGTGGGCCGAAGTCGCTGCCGCAGACAAGCCCGACGCCATCAAAGAGAAAATGGTCGCCGGGCGGCTGAACAAGTTCTACGGGCAACATTGCCTGCTGGCACAGCCTTTCCTGAAGGATGACAGCCTCACGGTGGCGGCCTGGGTAAAGGCCAAAAGCGAGGAGGTGGGTACGGCCGTTTCCGTCACCCGGTTCACCCGGGCAGAGATTGCCCCCTAGACAGAAAAGAGCCAGAGCGCAAAACGCTCTGGCTCTTCCACACTATTGATTTATGATAGGAACAGTTATTTTTCTCACCAACTTTTCTGCATTTTCAAGAATTGTTCAAGCATCGTTTCCCAGGATAAAAACCTTTCTGTCTTCAGGAATTGGAGAATCAAGTTAATAGAGGCTTCTTTCATTAAACCTTCTTCAATGATTGGCCAATGCGTTGGATAAAAACAGCCCAAATCATTGGGGTTAAGCTTCGTTGCTCCTCCATGTGGATCCGGGCAGGAAATAACGATTCTGGTAACTCGATGCAAAACTGTCGCTCCCAGACACATCAAACAAGGCTCAAGCGTGGTGTACAAACAAATGTCAAGTTCTTCGTTTTTCCGAACCAATTGACGCAGTTGGGCGGAATGGGCGCTTAACAGTTTTTGTTCGGCATGATTTGTAGACTGAGCTTCGGTGAGTATGGAATTTCTGGCTTGTCCCACCAAATTTCCATCGACTGTCAGTACGGCCCCTACCGGATAATCGCCTGAATCAAATGCTAGTTTGGCTTCATTCAAGGCTAAAGCCATAAACTCTCTGTCTTTTCTGCTAAAAACTGGATTTCCCATATGTCCCGCATCTCCGTCAAACGGTCACGGCCTCGCGCACCGTTTCGTGGCGCACGATGAAGAAGAGCAGCCCGCCGGCCAGGAATAGGCTGAGTACGATGATCCAGAGCACGGCAGTTGCCGCCACCGAATCCAGTAAGCCCCCCATCAACCAGGGCAGCGCCGCCCCGCCCAGACTGGCCCCGACGAAAATCCAACCCGTAATCTGGCCGGTGATCGTCATCCGCCGCTCAGCCAGAGCCAGCGTTGTGGGGAAGATCGAGGCAAAGAAAAAGCCCAGCCCGATGGCCCCCAGCCAGAGAGCTGCCGCCGAGTTCTGCCAGATGAGGATCAGCCCCACGCTGACCAGCGCCCCAACCAAATCCAGCAGCAAGATGGTGCGCGGCCGCAAGCGGGCGGCCAGGGGGATGGAGAGCAGCCGTCCCGCCGTCAGCGCCCCCCAAAAAGCGGAGGTCAAATAGGCGGCGGCCGTTTTTTCAACCAGCCCCAGGGTCGTGGCATAAGTGAACACCCAGCCGCCAAAGCCAATTTCCATGCCCACGTATAGGAAAAGGAAGGCCATGATGAGCAGGAGGAGGGGGATGTTGGTTTGGCCGGTTGGGTTGTCGGTCAATTGGTCAGTGGTGGGGGAAACGGCCGTGTCGGCAAGCAACTCGACTGAGCTTGCCGAAGTCTCACGTCGAGCCGTTGGGCTGGGCTGCATCCCCAACAGCGGCGACACCGGCAAAACGATCAGCGCCAGCAGCCAGTAAGCCCAGGTGACGCCATCGCTGTGCAGCAGAACTTGGGCGACGACGATGGGGGAGAGGAATGCGCCTACGCCAAAGAAGAAATGCAGACCGTTCATAAAGGGGCCAACTTTTTCCCGATGGACCCAGACGATGAGGGTGTTGGCTCCCACGTCGACCATGTTTTCGGCGAACCCGGTCAGAAAGAGCACGGCCGTTAACAACCAGATTTGTCCCATGACCGGCGTCAGCGCCAGCGTCAGCGAGATGACAACCACCATCACTGCCATCAGCCGGTGGCCGGGCAGCCGGTCAAACAGCCGCGCCCCGAACATCGAGCCAATCATGTAGCCCAACGAGCGGGCCGTGAAGAGGAAGCCGATTTCGCCGACAATCGTGCCGGTGTTGGCGGCCAGGGCCGGCAGGGTCGGCCCCAGAATGGCGCTGACCAGACCAATGCTAATGAAGGCGGCGTAGTAAACGGCCGTTTTCGACCAATCCGCTCGTGTTGTTGTCCTTAAAACTGAAGTTGAAGTTGTCATAGTTGTTCCTGTACTGCGTAGTGCGTAGCAAGAAGTTAGCTCGCACTACGTACTACGCAATAACATTGTTAAGTGCGCTATTTAGCCAAGCGTGTTCACGACCAGACTGGCCCAGGTAAAAAAAGCCCGGCGGACCAATCTGACAAACAGCGTTCGCTGCTTCTTTGGCAGCATGGGCGATGCACTGGGCGAGGGGGCGTGACCGGTAAGCAGATACGATTCGGCCCGCACCAACCAGGCCAGGTGCCGATTCAGCCGGCGGCCGGCTCCCATGTGCAGCGACAATTCCCGATCGTCACGGCGGCGGATAATGACGCGGCCCAATAATTGGTCAGCTTCACCGGGTTTGTCTGGTGTAAAGGGCCGGTCGCCACGGGTAAACGGCCGTCCCTGGTCATCCATGCCCCAAAAGCGATGGGTTAACAAATGATCCCCCTGCACTAAAGTGATGATGTCGCCGATAGTCAGTTGACTCATCTCAACCGGCGACAAGCCCACCAGATCACCTGTTTTTAGCAAAGGGGCCATGCTGCCACTGCTGATTGTCAGAAATGGTGTTTGCCCAACAGCCATGCTTTGTCGCAATATATCGGCAATAAGCGCTGAGTTGCTGTTATTTGTCATGCAGGTTTCCCCGTGATGCGTGAAGAATGATGTATCACGTTTTACGTTTTACGTTTTTTGTTTTACAATGCTTTTACTTGCTATAGGCAAACCACTTTTACCAAAAAGGAGAAGTGATTATGAACGTTCGCTGTCCTTTCTGCCGAACATCGTTTAACCTGGGCCGGGATTTTGTGATCCAGGCAGTAGCCGAAGCCGATGAGAAGAAGCAAAAACATTTCGGTGTGGAGTGTATCAAATGCCGTAAGGTGATCAAGGTATCGGTCAAGCAGATGCGCCGGTTTGTACCGCGTCAAGAGGAAGTGGAGTAATTCAAGAGTGAAGATTGGTGATACCCCATCATCAATCTTCATCTTTATTTGGGGACAATGGCCGATTTTGTCGAGTACGCACAATATGATGGCCTGGGGCTGGCCGACTTGGTGCGCCGCAAAGAGGTGACGCCGGGCGAGTTGGTGGAAGAGGCGATTCGTCGCATTGAGCGATTGAATCCGCAGTTGAATGCGGTGATTCACAAAATGTATGAATTGGGGAGGGAAACGGCCGTATCGCCACCCAATGGTCCCTTCTGCGGTGTCCCCTTTTTACTCAAAGATTTAATCGCCCTTTACGCCGGTACACCTACCCGCAACGGCAGCCGTTTTTTCAACGACTTCATCCCCGATTACGACAGCGAAATCGTCCGCCGGTATAAAGCGGCCGGACTCATCATCCTGGGTAAGAGTAACACGCCCGAATTTGGGCTGGAAGCTGTTACAGAACCAGAACTATTTGGCCCATCTCTCAATCCCTGGGATGCAACTCGGACTACCGGCGGTTCCAGCGGCGGTTCGGCCGGGGCAGTGGCCTCTGGCATGGTGCCACTGGCCCACGCTTCCGACGGGGCCGGCTCGATCCGCATCCCGGCTTCCTGCTGTGGCCTGTTTGGTATGAAACCGACACGAGGCCGTAACCCGCTCGGCCCCTATTTTGGTGAATTCTGGCATGGCCTGGCGGTTGAACACGTGTTGACACGCTCGGTACGCGACAGCGCGGCTGTGCTGGACGCTACGGTCGGGCCAGATGTGGGGGCGCCTTACTATGCACCGCGGCCGGTTAGACCTTTCCTGGATGAGGTCGGCACGGATCCCGGCGTGTTACGCATTGCTTTTACGACACGGCCGTTCCTGGGTGATGAGGTGCATGAGGACTGTGTAAAAGGGGTAGAGGAAACGGCCGTACTCCTCCAAAACCTGGGCCACGAAGTTGTCGAAGACACACCGCTTATTGATGGCCAGGTATTTATCCGTGCCTTTTTGACAATGGTATGCGGTCAAGTTAGAGCCAGTATGAACGAAGGGGAGCGGCTCCTGAGTCGTAAGGCACGCTACCGGGATTATGAACCGGCAACCTGGGTGTTGGGTTTATTGGCCAGGCAGTTTACGGCCGCTGAATTTTCCGAAGCGCTGGGCATTTTGCATTACAGCGCCCGGCAAATCGGCCCTTTTTTCGAAAAGTATGACGTGCTGATGACACCCACACTGGCCCAGCCGCCGGTGAAGACTGGGGCGCTGCGCACACGCGGCCTGGATGCGTGGGCGATGCGGTTTTTTGGCCGTCTTCATGCGGGTTGGGTAATTCGTGTCTCAACCAGATCCAACGCCATCGCCGAGGAAGTGTTCAGGTTTATCCCTTACACGACGTTGTTTAATGCGACGGGACAGCCGGCAATGTCGGTTCCACTGTATTGGAATGAAGCAGGGCTGCCTATTGGGATGCAGTTTGTGGGGCGCTTTGGCGATGAAGCGACGCTGTTCCGCCTGGCCGGGCAGCTTGAGCAGGCAAAGCCCTGGTTTGGGCGAAGACCGGCCGTTTGTTGATGTGGGCGGATTGGCAACCAGGGACTTTACCGTTTCTACTCTCTAATCACCAGACCCTCTTCGTACAGCTTATGTTCGTGGATGTAGTCGAGTACAGGCTGTGTAACCAAGTAGCGCACGGAATGGCCTTCCCGCCGCCAGCCGCGTATGCCCGATGATGAGATGGACATGATGGGGCCTCTGATCAGGTCAACGGCCGTTTCTATGTCAGGAACGGCCGTTTTCAATTTTGGCCAATCAATCGTCACGCCAGGACGAGGATAAACCGCCAGCCGGCATTGGGCAATGATTTGGTCGGGCTGCCCCCAGGTTGGCAAGTTGTGCAGCGAGTCGGCACCAATCAAAAACCAGAACTGCGAATCGGGGTAAGCCTGGTGCAGAAGCGGCAGCAGGGTATGCGTGGTGTGGGGCAGGGGGCGGTTCGTGTCAGTCGTGTCCAGGACAAACTCAGGATTACTGGCAATGGCTAACCGGGTCATGGCTAAACGATGGGAAACGGCCGTGACAAATTGATTCTGCTTATGTGGCGGCTCCCCGACCGGCAAAAACAACACCTGATCCAGGGCTAACTGGTCCCGTACCGTCTCCGCTACCCACAAATGACCCAAATGCGGCGGATCAAACGTACCGCCCAGCAGCCCTATTCTTCGCCCCACTCCAGTTCCTCATCCCCAATGTAGACCATATCACCCGGTTTCACCCCGGCCTGTTTCAATGCGTCAGAAATCCCCATACTTTCCAGAATATGCTGGAAGCGGATCAACGTAGCATCAAATTCAAAATAAGTCATCGCCGCGACCCGCTCAATGCGCGGGCCGCTGACCCGCCAGCCGAACCCTTCCCGCTCAATCGTAAACGCGGCATCATCCGGTTCCGGTTGGATAACGACGCCCGCATCCTCGACCGATTCTGGTGCCGGTGCTTCGTCCAGCATCTTTTTCACTTTGAACAGCATCTCGCGCACGCCTTGGCCGGTCACGGCCGAGATAGCGCAAAACGGATAGCCGGCCTTTTTGACTTCCTCTTCAATAATGGGTTCCCAGGCGATGGCGTCGGGCAAATCCATTTTATTCAACACCACAAGCTGCGGTCGTTCCTCCAAGCCTGTCATCAGGCCGATGTCATACAGCGCCAATTCCTGATTGATCATTGCCCAATCTTCCAACGGATCCGAAGCTGATCCATCAATTAAATGAATCAAAACGCGCGTCCGCTCTACGTGGCGTAGGAAATCATGTCCCAAGCCAATGCCGTCAGCCGCACCTTCAATCAAACCGGGAATATCGGCCAACGTCATCGTTTCATACTCGTCTAGTTGAACAACGCCCAAACTGGGCTGCAAGGTGGTAAAGGGATAGTTGGCAATTTTGGGCTTGGCCTCGCTCACTACGGAAAGCAGCGTTGATTTTCCGGCATTGGGTACGCCAACGATGCCCACATCAGCGATGAGCTTTAGTTCGAGTTCCAGCCACATCTCTTGACCCGGTTCGCCACGTTCGGCAATGCGCGGGGCCTGGTTGACGCTGTTGGCAAAATGGATATTGCCCCGTCCGCCGCGCCCACCCTTCAGGATAATGAGTTCCTGGCTTTCCCGGGTTAAATCGGCCAATTGTTCGCCGGTTTCGGCATCGCGGACGATGGTTCCCGGCGGCACTTCCAGGCGCAGCGTTTCGCCGCCAGCGCCTGTTTTGCGGCTGAGGCTGCCATGAGAAGCATCGCCGGCCCGAAAGTGATTGTTCCGATGGAAGCGAATCAGGCTGTTGTAATGGGGATTGACGACAATGACAATGTCGCCCCCTTTACCGCCGTCGCCACCGCTGGGACCACCCAGGGGGACGTGTTTTTCGCGGCGAAAGCCGATCATGCCATCGCCGCCGTTGCCGCTTTTTATGTAGATTTTTGCTCGGTCGTAAAACATAATTTTAGGTTGCGGGTTTGCAGGTTTGCCAGTGAGCAAGGATGCAAGTGCCCGATTTATTCGTCTAGCAGAGTGCGCAATTTGGCTAGTCTGGGGTCGATTTCGTCTACTTCGCAGCCGCAGTCGGCTTCATTGAGGTTTTGGCCGCATTGCATGCACAATCCCTGGCAGTCAGGACGGCAAAGTGGCTGCGTGGGCATGGCCAGGAGACTTAGCTCACGCGTAAGCGGCCCTAAGTCAACAAAGCCTGTTTCACCATCAAAGGCGAAGGCGTCTTCGTCTTGAGGCATGGTTTCCGGTGGATAATAAAAGAGTTCGTTTATGTCGATGATGATGGGAGCGAGGGTTTCTTCCAGGCAGCGGACGCATTCGGTTTGGATGGCGCTTTGAAAACGGCCGTTCACATAAACCCCTTCCGACGTCCGCGTAGCCGTAAACTTGCCCTGCAGCGGCGTTAATGTGACATCCTCACTCACCTGAACAGTAGGATAATCCAGCTCCATCACCCGGCTGGTACCTAAAGCAGATTCCAGCAAAAAGCCGAAATTAAATCGTAATCGTAAGAAATTATTGCTCATGTCTATCTCAGTTGGTCAAAAATGAAAGTTGAGTATAGCATAACCGCCGGGAAACACGTAAAACGTTAATCTGAAACTTGACACGTGACACGTGAAACATGACACACCCAACAACAAGAGGAAATTGATGACAACAAAACTATTGGTAGCCACCCACAATCAAGGCAAAGTGGTCGAATTTGCCGAAATGCTGGCCGATTTGGCCATTGAATGGCTGAGCCTGGACGAAGTCGGGGTTGAAAAAGATGTAGATGAAACAGGCCGCACCTTTCATGAGAATGCCGTATTGAAAGCGCAAACCTACGCCCGCATGACCGGCCTGCTGACCCTGGCCGATGATTCCGGTCTACAGGTTGATGCGCTAAACGGAGACCCCGGCATCTACACCGCCCGCTATGGTGGCGCAGGACTAAACCACGAAGGCCGCTACCAACTTTTGCTGAAAAATATGCAAGATGTTCCCTGGCCGCAGCGCACGGCCCGCTTCCGCTGTGTGATTGCCCTGGCTGCGCCAGACGGCACACTGTTGGGGACTGAAGATGGCGTTTGTGAAGGGATGATTTCGCTGGAACCGGCCGGCGGCGGCGGGTTTGGTTATGATCCGGTCTTTTTTCTGCCGGACCGGGGAGTAACGATGGCCCAGGTCGGATCGGCTGTGAAGCATACCATCAGCCATCGCGGGCGGGCTATGCAAGCGATTGAACCGCTGCTGCGGCGGGTGCTGGCGGGTTAGGTAAACTGTTTGAGGAATTGGGTGATAACGGCCGTTACCCCCCCCGCCTGCTCCAACATCATCATATGCCCGCCGTTCTCAACAATGTGTAATGAAGCATTGGGAATCTGATCAGCCAGATAATGGCCAAACTTGGGCGGCGTCATTTTGTCGATAGAACCGGCGATGACCAGCGTTGGGGCGTCAATCTTTCCCACTTGTTCCATCACATTGAACGAATTGCAGGCCATAAAATCACCGTGCAGCACGTCGGGAGCAGTTCTGACCAGTTCTTGATGGGCTTTTTCTACCAATGGCGGCGGTGCATCCGGCGACCAGGAATATTTGGTAACGAATTGAGTGACCGCGGCAAAATCCGTCAGCGTTTGTTCCAGAATAAAATTGGAAACGGGCAGTTTGGCCCCAGTGCCGATTAAAACCAGGCCGGCAACCATGTCTGGATGGGTCAAAGCCACTGTTTGGGCAATGGCGCCGCCCATCGAGTGACCGATGAGAATGGCCTGGTTCAGATTTTGTTTGCGAAGGAGAGCGGCAATGTCGGCGGTGTAGGCGTTGATGGTCTGGCGGCCGGGGGGGTGGGAACGGCCGTGTCCTGGCAAATCTACCCCCATCACGGCAAAATCGGGCAAGCGCCGCAAACCTGTCGGCCATCCCAAATGACTCCCCCCAGCCCCATGCAAAAGCACCACCACTGGTAAATCAGGATTGCCCTCTTTATACGTAAAAAAAATGGGCTGACCATTCAAATCAAAATACGGCATCAACCAAGTGTAAAGGAGCCAGTGGCAGCATGCAACAAATTTCTGATAAAATAGTGTGCTTCATAAAATTCGACCCGTTACTTTTTCATGAATTGGGCGTCTTGGTTAAGGATGCCTTTAGGCTTTAGCTGTTTTGCGGGTATCCTGCTTGATAAAAATCACTTGAGTGGGGACGCTTTCGTTAATCACATCCGGGAACGAACCACCATAAGCAAGGAAATGACATGACGCGATCTTTGTATTCAAATAAACGGCCGTTTCGCCCGGTATCATCTGGCGCCAGCAAACCACTGGAACTGGAACTGAGTTTCTTCGTCGTGATTGTCTTAAGCGGCGTGTACATCGCTTATGAATTAATGGCCGAACCGCGCGGCGGCCATCCGTTTGGCCATTGGCTGGGAATTATCGGCACGCTGTTGATGGTGATGACCGAGATTTTGTACAGCCTGCGCAAACGTACGCGCTTGTTAAATTGGGGCGGACCCGTGCGTTACTGGCTTTCCTTTCATATTTTTACGGGAATTGTGGGGCCGTTCATGGTTTTGATGCACACTGGTTTGGAATTTCGTGGCTTGGCCGGGGTGTCGTTTGTGCTGACGATCATCGTCGCCGGGAGCGGGTTTGTGGGCCGCTATCTATACACCGCCCTGCCCCGTTCATTAACTGGTGTCGTCGCGTCGCGCAGCCAGATTGAAGCGGAGGCAAGACAGTTGGAAACGGCCGTCACCCAATTCCAGGCCCAAAAATCCCAACACGCCCAACAAATCATCACCCAACTGAGCCACCGACAAACAACCCGAAATCCGCTGCTAACCGTATTTGGCCGTTCTTACTACCAATGGCGCTACCGCCTCAAGCTCAACCGCGCCTTGCGCCAGCTCAACGAAATCGAAGAATCGCAGCGCCGCAATCTGAGCCAACTCTTAACCCGCAAACGCGAACTGGACCGACAAGCCGAAATGCTGGATGCTGCCCGTCGTTTACTGCGATACTGGCACATTTTGCACGTTCCTGTCGGACTAACCCTTTTCTTTTCCGTAATCATTCATATTATTGCTACTTTTTACTTCCGGGCGGGCCTCTTTTAATGAAACAACATACTCTGGTCGAACGACACCATCCCATTTTTTCCCCCATTGCCATTATTTCGACCCTGATCCTGGCCGGTACGCTGGGCATTGTTGTCTTTTTTACCGGCGGTCTCGCCTTTAATCCAGGTGAGTTATCGGCCGTTAACAACAGCGGCCAGCCGGTCAACGGTTTTCATACCCATGCCGAATTTGGCGGTGACTGCGTCCAATGCCATACGCCATTTAAGGGGATCGAAGCGGAACGCTGCGAGACCTGTCATGCCAATGTGGGGCAGGAGCGGCGGACAGGAGTGGGGCTGCACGGCCGTTTACAAGCCGTCGAACAATGCGCCACCTGCCATCTGGACCATCGCGGTAGTGAGTATAATTTGCTGGCAACGGCCGTAGCCAACTTCGACCACAGCGTCACCCCATTCAGCCTCAGCCAACACGACCGGGATTATGACGGACACGGCCTGGACTGCACCAACTGCCACGTCAGCGAAACCGACTACGCCGTTTCCCTGGCCGCTTGTGCCGCCTGCCACGAAAAAGCCGATCCCCCCTTCATGGCCCTGCATCTGGAAACGTATGGCAGCGATTGTCTCGTTTGCCACGATGGGCTGGACACGATGGCCCAATTCACAATGGAAGAACACGCCCAAATCTTCGCATTAACCGGTGCCCATCAAAAAACAGCCTGCGAAAACTGCCATAATAACGGCCAATTTGAGGGCACACCGCAGGAATGCGCCGCCTGCCACGAAGAGCCAGACGCCCACCTGGGCCTGTTCAGCACCGACTGCACTGAATGCCACACGCCTGACGGCTGGCAGCCGGCCATGATCAATGGCCAACCCTTTGAACACGCCGCCAGCACCGGCTTCAGCCTGGTCACCCACACCACCAACACCGATAACCAGCCATTCACCTGCCGCACCTGCCATGTCAGCCAGGAATCATTTACCTTCACCAGCACCCAATGCTCAGATTGTCATTCCAAAGCCGATGCGCAGTTCATCGTTGATCATACCGCCCAATTCGGCGCCGACTGCCTTGCCTGTCATGACGGCACGGGTGAAATGGCCAACTTCGATCACGCCCAGGTCTGGCCCCTGGAAGGCCAGCACGCCGTACAGGAATGCACCGCCTGTCACGTCAATCAAGTATATGTGGGCACATCCGGCGAATGTACCGCCTGTCATGAAGAACCCATGATTCATGCCGGACTGTTCGGGTTGGACTGCGCGAATTGTCATACGGCCGTTGCCTGGCAGCCCGCCCGATTACGCCAACACACTTTCCCACTCGATCATGGCGAGCAGGGTGAACTTGCCTGCGAAACCTGCCACATAGCCACATACACCCAGTACACCTGCTACAACTGCCACGAACACGACCCGGCCGAAACAGAACGCAAACATCTGGAAGAAGGCATCAGCCAACAAGAACTGCCCGCCTGTGTAACCTGCCATCCCACCGGCCGTGAACATGAAGCGGGAGGGAATGATTGAAGATTAATGATTGAATGATCGTAATCTTCAGTCCTCAGTCCTCAGTCCTCAGTCCTCAGTCCTCAACCCCTCGGTAGTACTTGAGTACTAATTTAATACACGTCCGTTACCTATCGCCCGCAGCAGCGACTTTAGCAACAGTGTAGGAATATTTATGGCTAAAGACGGATTTTTCAAATCATTATTCAAAAGCTCTGATTCAGCAGAGGAGCAGCAGGAAAGTTTGGCCCGGCTGGGCCGTGTCGTGCCCGATGCCAGCCGTTGTGTCCAGTGCGGCGTCTGCGGTTACAACTGTCCCATCGGCATTCCGGTGCGTGACTATGCGCATCGCGGCTTACCCGTGGATGATCCGCGCTGTATTACGTGCGGCAACTGCATTAATGTCTGCCCGCGCGGCACGCTGCGCTGGGAAACGCAAGCCCATTCTCTCATTTTGGATCGATTCCTCCTTACAGCCGACACGGACGTATAGGAAATAAATTAAAGGTAAAAGTATGCAGCCAATTCGCTATGTCATCGTGGGCAACGGTGCGGCCGGTGTAACCGCCGCGGAAACGATACGCCAACAAGACACCTTGGGGGAAATCACACTCATCAGTGCCGAGCCGTACCCCATGTATTCCCGGCCTGGTCTGGCTTATCTCTTCATCAATGAGATCTCGCAGCGGCAGATTTTTGCCCGCCAGCCGGAATGGTACCAACAAATGCGAATCAACTTGCTGTTTGGCAAGGCAGAGCAGTTGGATGTGAATCAGCAGCAGGTTGTGTTGGGTGACGGCCGTATCCTCCCCTATGACCGCCTGCTCATCGCCACCGGAGCCAGAGCCGTTCCCCCACCCTATCCTGGCGCTGACTTAAAAGGCGTCGTCTACCTCGACACCCTCGATGGCACTCTGGACCTCATGAAACAGACCAAACGGCGGCGACGCGCTGTCATCATCGGTGGCGGCATCACCGCGCTGGAAATGAGCGAAGGCCTCTCCCATCACGGCGTCGATACCCATTACTTCCTGCGCCGCGACCGGCTGTGGGGAAAAGTGTTCAATGACACCGAAGCCAACCTGCTGGAAAAAAGGATGCGCGATCATCACGTAAACATCCACTACAACACCGAAGCAGTAGAAATATTAGGCGACCGGAAAGGGCGCGTCCGGGCTGTCCGCCTGAAAGACGGCAGCGAATTCAAATGCGACATTGTCGGTATCGCCATCGGCGTCAAACCCCAAATAGACCTTGTCAAGAACACACCCATCAAAACCGATCGGGCCATATTGGTCAACGAATTCTTGCAAAGCAGCGAACGCAGCGTCTACGCCGCCGGTGACTGCGCCCAGGTTTATGACCGCTGGACCGACCAACACATGCTCGACATTCTCTGGCCCAGCGCCGTAGCTGAAGGCCATGCCGCAGGGCTGAACATGTGCGGTCAACCAACACCCTACGAAAAAGGCAGTCCGTTCAATGCCTGTCTGCTGTTTGGCCTGCACATCACTACAATGGGCCAGATTAACCCACACAAGGAGGAGGATGACGGCCCGGAAGTCTTGCAGTTCCTGTCACGCGGTTCCTCCGAAGTCTGGTACACCTATCCCCGTCACTATTCCAGTGCCTGGTCAGAAGATGGCGAAAACACCATGCGCCTGGTGCTGGATGACGATTATTTAGTCGGCGCACTGGTGGTCGGCGAACAAAGCACGGCCGATCCTTTGCGTTACATCATCGAAAACCGGATTAATTTCCGCGAGATACATCCTGATTTATCTATTGGTGGCCTGGCCTTAAAGAGGAGTTTGCAGCGGTTCTGGGCCGATCTAAACCAGAACCAGGCCAGGTCTTACCTGAACCCCCAAAACAGCATCATTGAATAAGCCAAACTCAACTCAAGATAATCGCTCAGAACAGTTAACTATCATGAGTTCTGATTGAGTTTGGTTACTGAACAGCAGGAGAGGTGAGATATGCAATGGCGACGAATTCTTTTAATCACATTAGCGATATTCATATTCTTAGGAGTCGTAGGCGGAGCGGGAACTTACACAATAGCAGCACGATCTCCGTTTGTGCCGGGCAACTGGCTGTTTCCGATACAGGTCTGGTCTGAACAAACATGGAGCTTGACATTTAACCAAGATCAGGAACAGCGGGCGGCCATTTTGCTGGCCATTCTGGAGCGCCGCCTGGATGGTTTAGAGGCTGTGCAAGGCACAGAACATGAACTATTGGCCTTGTCTTATGTGGATACGGCACTGGATCAGGCGCTGTTGGCGATTAATGATTTGCCCGCCGATTTGCGCCCCGGTTGGGAAGCCCGGCTGTTGATTTTGACAGAACGGGCATTGGCTTTGATGAATGGCCTGGATGTGATGCAGACGGATCCAGTGGAAACGGCCGTTCTCGCCCTCTTCGACAAGTTTGAATCACTCCTACAAATGATGGTGGACTCTGATGGGGCGCCCATTGATTATGCTGATCTTGCCGCCACAAAAACCAATTTGAATGCTGTACAGGCTCCGGGAAAAGAAGGAAGCCGCATTGCCCTGCTAAGTGATGCCCGTAATGTTCCTTTTTTGCAAGGGAACGTAAACCACAGTTTCTTCCCGCTGCAGGGCGGCCATGAAAATGTAAGCTGCGAAACCTGCCACAGCAGCGGCAATTACGAGGGCACAGATGCCCGTTGTATTGCCTGCCACGCCCAAGATGACAAACATAATGGGTCAAACGGCCGTGACTGCGCCACCTGCCACAATATTAGTACCTGGCAAGACGTCACCTTCGACCACCGCTTCATCGGCAACCAGGACTGCTCGGCCTGTCACAACCCGCCGGCCAACCACTTTGAAGGCGCTTGCCGCGACTGCCACAGTGACACTACCAACTTCCGCAATGCTACGTTTAACCATTCGCGCATTGGCAGCCAGGACTGCTCGGCCTGCCACAATCCGCCGGCCAACCATTACGCCGGGTCCTGCCGCAGCTGCCACAGCGACACCACCAACTTCCGCAACGCCAGCTTCAACCATTCCGGCATCGGCAACAAGGATTGTTCATCATGCCACAATCCACCGGCCAACCATTTCGCCGGAGCCTGCCGCAGCTGTCACAACGATACAACTAACTTCCGCAACGCCTCGTTTAGCCACGCTAACATTGGAAGCCAGGATTGTTCGACCTGCCACAATCCGCCGAGCAACCACTACGCCGGGGCCTGCCGCAGCTGCCACAGCGACACGGGCAATTTCCGCAATGCCAGCTTTAATCATTCCGGCATCGGCAGCCAGGATTGTTCGGCCTGCCACAACCCGCCGGCCAACCATTATGCCGGGTCCTGCCGCAGTTGTCACAGCGACACAACCAACTTCCGTAATGCCAGTTTTAATCACTCCAGCATCGGCAACACAGATTGCTCGTCGTGCCACAACCCGCCGGCCAACCATTTCGCTGGAGCTTGTAGGACTTGCCACCAGGATACAAGTAATTTCCGCAACGCCTCATTCAGCCATGCCAATATTGGCAGTCAGGATTGTGCCGTTTGCCACAACCCGCCAGCCAACCACTACGCCGGGGCCTGCAAGACCTGTCATCAAGATACAGGCAATTTCCGCAATGCCTCATTCAGCCATGCCAATATTGGCAGTCAGGATTGTGCCGTTTGCCATAACCCGCCGGCCAACCACTATTCTGGCTCCTGCCGCAGTTGTCACAGCGACACAACCAACTTCCGCAATGCCAACTTTAATCACTCCGGCATCGGTAACAAAGATTGTTCGGCCTGTCACAACCCACCGCAGGGCCATTATGGCGGAGCGTGTACAAGCTGCCATCAGGACACGAATAATTTCCGCAATGCCAATTTCAGCCATGCCAACATTGGCGGGCAGGATTGTTCGGCTTGTCACAACCCGCCGGGAAATCATTATCCCGGCGCATGTACAAGCTGCCATCAGGATACGGGCAACTTCAAGAATGTGAATTTCAACCACAACGGATTGAACGACTGCCAATCTTGCCATGCACGGCCGTCCAATCACTTCCAGGGGCAATGTTCCGACTGTCACAATACGAACTCCTGGGGTGGCGCATCATTCAATCACAGCTTCCCGATCAATCACAAGGGAGCAAACGGCGAGTGTGCCAAATGTCATCCTGGCGGGGACACGTCGAACTATACGTGCAATAGCTGCCATGATTACGGCAAGATGGATAATAAACACAGAGATGAAAATAATTACTCGCATAATTGTGTTGCCTGCCATCCCGATGGCAAAGAACATGATTAAGCAGAAGAAGAAAACACATTAATCGTTTTTGGTTGAGTTTAGGATAAGGGTAATCCCAGGCCAATTGTGCCTGGGATTACCTGTATTGGGTGACCGGGCGACTTTCTGGAATCTGTAACTAACTGTCAGTTTTTGGTCAACATAATAAGGGGGCTTTCAATGCGCCGTTTATCTTTGAGGATTGTTGCATTATTAGCATTTTTGGGAATTGTGGGCACAGCAACCACGTACAGCATGGCCTTAAATGCACCTTATGTGCCGGGAGATGCTTTGTTTGCGGTACAAGATGTATCAGAGCAGCTTTGGGGGATAGGGTTTAATGGTGACAGCGTGGATCGGGCACAAGTTCAGTTGAGCTTGTTCACCCATCGGCTGGATGATTTAGCGGTTGTGCGGGGGACAGCGAATGAAGTCACGGCCGTTTCCGCCCTCGCCAACGCCTACAATCGATCCATTACAGCCATAGCCAAAGCACCACCAGCCGATCAGCCCGCGCTGCAAACGCGTCTGGGCCGATTAGCCAGCCAGGCTGTGAATCAATTAGCCAACCTGGACAGCGCCGATGAAACGGCCGTGCTCGCCTTGCGCACTCAACTTGAAAGTGGGATGCTGGTTGAGCCGGTCATAATGGCAACGGCCGTTCCCACTCCAGAACCGACGGCAACCATAGCTGTGACAGGAACGGCCGTGTTCCAGGGCAACCTGCTCGACAATCCACAACTCATTCCCTTCCCGCCGGGAGCCAATCTCCTGGAAGCGCACAATTTCTTCGCCTTGACCGGCGGTCACGCCGACCTGCTTTGCTCAAGCTGCCACACGGGCGAGACATACAATGGCACACCGGCCGACTGCGCCGACTGTCACGCCGCTGACGATGCCCACGAGGGCACATATGGCACAGATTGCGCTGTCTGCCATACTATCGATGATTGGCAAAATGCCAATTTCGACCACAGCTTCATCGGAACACAGGACTGTATCAAATGTCACACAGTACCGGAAAATCATTATCCCGGCGCTTGCACATTGTGTCATACCGATACCACTGACTTCAACATCGTCTCTTTCGATCATGCGATCATCGGCGGGCAGGATTGTGCCGCTTGCCACACGCCGCCGGCCAATCATTACCAGGGCGCTTGCACCCTCTGCCATACGGATACGACAGATTTCCGCATTGCCTTTTTCAACCATTCTGTCATTGGCGGCGCCGATTGTGTGGCCTGTCATGCCGCACCCGCCGGTCATTATCCTGGCGCTTGTGTCAACTGTCATCAGGACACCGGCAATTTCCGCAACGTCAATTTCAGCCATGCCGGGCTGACCGACTGCGCCGCTTGCCACGCCGCACCGGCCAATCATTACCCTGGTCAATGCTCGGCCTGCCACAACACAGACACCTTTGCCGGAGCCACCTTTAATCACACCTTCCCCATCTACCATGAAGGGGCCAACGGCGACTGTGCCACTTGCCATCCTGGCAACGATACGCGCAGTTACACGTGTTTTAGCTGCCACAACCAACAGGAAATGATGGGTGAACACAGCGAGGAAGGGATTGGCGACATCTCTAACTGTGTGCGCTGCCATGCCGACGGCCGGGAACATGACGATTAGGTAAAACCGAAGGAGGTGGCTGGAAGAAAATCCATTTCTATTTTGAAAAAAGAAGATGCAAAGCTAGGAAACGGCCGTTCCCTACATCACAAAATTCTCCCAGCATTTGCCTTATTTATTGACTTCAACAAGGAGATAATGAGTATGTCACCTAAATGGTCCAAATGGGCCGGTATTTGTACATTGATTTTCGGGATGGTGCTGATTAGCATTGTCTTTGCTTTATCCGGCAGGTCAAGTCTAGCCGCGCCGGCAGCGGATACGGCCGTTGCCACCGCCAGCGAATATGTCGTTCTTAGCTGGAACGACCTGGGCATGCACTGCTACAACAATGATTTCACCGATCTGGCCGTCCTGCCCCCCTATAACACCCTGTGGGCACAAGTCGTCAAGCGCGGCAATCCCCCGGAAATCGTGACCCAGGGCGTTAACGTTGCCTACTACTTCCCCGACAACACCACTTCACTGGGCAAAACAAACTTTTGGGACTACGACGGCCCCTTTGAACAATTAATCGGTGACACAATCGCCCCCGACCATGGTCTGACCGGAGCCACACTGGCCGGTAATATGCACGTCAATAACGATCACTTTGTCATTGAAGGCATTCCCCTCACTGAATTCCGCGACAGCGATCCGCTCAATCCCTATCCCTACCAATTGGCCGAAGTTGTCGTAACCGATGCCACATCCGGGGCCGAATTGACCCGCTCCACCGTTGTGGCCCCCGTATCCACCGAAATGCACTGCGACAACTGCCACTACGATGGCGGAGTCGAACACATCCGCACCGGCAAAGTAGAAACCAACATCCTGACTTTACACGACAAGGAAAACAGCGATGAATATCCCAATGGACATGCTTCCTTGATGGACAGCCGGCCGGTTTTGTGCGCTGAATGCCACGCTTCAAACGCTTTAGGCGCTCCCGGAATCAATGGTATTCCCAGCCTGTCCAACGCCATGCATGAAAAACACAATGGTGAAGTTTCGAACAGTCTCGACGGCTGTTACAACTGTCATCCCGGCCCACAAACCCAGTGTTTGCGTGACACCATGTCGCAATCTGGTATGGATTGTATTTCCTGCCACGGCAGTATGAGCCAGGTTTCGCACAACAATAACCCCTGGCTCAACGAGCCGCGCTGCGACACCTGCCACGACGATGGCAAGCATGATCAAGATCAGCCCCTCTACCGCATGTCCAAGGATCATGGTGGCCTTTACTGTGCTGCCTGTCACGACAGCCCTCACGCCATTGCCCCCAGTACCCAGCCCAACGATCAGATTAAATTTATCCAACTGCAAGGGCATTCAGGTACTTTACAAGAGTGCAGCGTCTGCCATACGGCTGCCCCCACCGCTGCCGGGCCGCACGGCATAACAAAATCTGGCCTTACCCGTGACTTTTTGCCCACTATCCAAAAATAAATAATCTCTAACAAAATGAAAGACCTTGAGGATTTTGTCAATCCTCAAGGTCTAATTTCAAAAACAATTAAAACCGCACGCCATCACCCGGCAGCGATGTAACCGGTATCCAGCGTTTCCGGCTCATTTAGAGCAGGCGGCGCCATTTTTTCTTCATGGTTGAAAGGTTGGATGTGGGCAACGGCCGTTCTCCGCCTAACCATCACCCAAATAAAAACCAGCAGCAATCCCCCCAGTCCGATTAACGACAGCCAGGAAAAGGGCGCCTCAATGGAACGATTAGAAATGATAATCGTCTGACCGCCACCGGCCGGCGGCACCACCCATTCAAATTGAGTGACCGTATCCTCAAGTCCCTGACGGCGCACCACCACTTCCACTGCCCAGCGTCCGGGCAGACTAAAATAACTACCGCCAATGTGATACTGGCCTTCGTCAATTTCCTGGGCGTCCACCGAAGTTGTGCCGATTTCGTCTTCCAGGTAAGTCAGCCGGGTGATAACGCGCAGCACTTCTGCCGGTTGGGGACGGCGCGAACTAACCGCCCGCACCAGAAATACATTTTGGCCGGGTCGATTGGGTTTGGCCGAAAAAGAGATGAGCATATCATCGACCGGCTCGGAGACAGTCCCCAATACGCTATCTTGCTCAAAAGGCATAAATTCCGGCCCATTTGGATTAGGTGCGGATGTGACCAGGCCAACAAATAAGATAACCAATACGCCCAGGCCCATCTCGACCAGCACCAACTGCGGCAAGCGGTGCGGTGAAAGGGGTGTCCAGTTTTTAGAACGATTCAGCAGTTTGGCCAGAGGAGCCGCTACACGAGGGTGCAAAAGCATTGAATTGACCAGTCCCACCCCGCCCATCAACACCATCAGGCCAATTTTGCTCAACAAACTTTGACCGTAAAATGTCGTGAGCAGTGCGTCGATGGAAGCGACCTGACGGCCGGTGTTGTAAATGCCGGTCAAAATAATAAGGGCGACACTAAAAACGGCCATCAAGCCAAAGCGCCCCCAACCGGCCCCAACCAACGGTCCAAACAGAGACCGATTATGACGGACTAACGGTAGCAGCCCCATGATGAGGGCCAACATCCCGCCCAGCCACAAGCCAACACCGATGAGATGCAGCGTATCAACGGCCACTGCCAGCATTTGGGCCGTTTCAACGGCCGCAGCATGGCTGTTAAGTGCCTGGATGATGGTCAGAGCCACTGTGAAGAAAGCGGCGATGATACCCAGCAATCCGGGTTCCGGGTGCTGCTGATTGCTTTGGATCAAACGCCAGGCAGCCAACAAAAGCAAAATGACCACCTGTCGGGCCAGCCACAGGTGTCCCCAGCGGGAAAGCGTAATGAGCTTCCAGCCGGTTCCCCAAAAGGTGGCGCTGTCGGGCAAGGTTTGCAGCAAATTGCTAATCTGATACATGATCAGCAATAAGCCGGCGATGAAAAGGCTGGCCGAAAAACGCAGCGTCCAGGTTAAAATACGGGCTTGTGCGGCTTGCACGGCCGTACCCACCCTTTCATCTGCTTCTGATTTCCGCAATATCTGGTAACGAATGGCCCAAGCCCCAGTCACGGCCGCTAACAAACTAAAATTCAGCCAGCGAAACAGCACTTCTATCCAGGGCACGGCCGTGTCCGCGGCCACCGTTTGCGCCGCACTCAAATCGGCATCACTGCCAATACCAAACGCCAGCACCCCCTGCGTGTCATGACCATCCGCTTCAGATAAGACATTCCAATGGATACTGTAAACGCCAGAAGAAATTCCCGGCAGCAGTAAGGTGATGATTTTGTGGTCGGCCTCGTCACGCCGGATGCCATCCAGCTTGACCGTCTGCCCCTGAATGTCGATCATGCGGAACGTGCTGAAATCGACAGCGACCGGCTCGGTGAACCAGATCGTTATCTGTTCCGGCGGCGTATCCAGGACCGAATTGTCAGCCGGGTCCGACCGGACGACAGAGGCGTGGCCGTAGCTGGGTGAAGTGGTAACGGCCGTTACCAACAAAACAGCCAACACAGCAAAAATAATGCGAAAATTCAGTTTTTTCAGCATAAAGGGATCAACTTCCAACAAGAATTAGATAGTCCAGTACCACAATACTATTCAGTATAGAAGCAAAACTGGTGTTAAAAGTTGAAAAAACTTGAGGTTTATTACACAGAAGGCAACAAATTTACAGGTCGTCTCAGTCTGGATTATCCGGAAAAATCACCCAGCCGGTTTACGGCGCGTCGTCAGCACCGCCGCCACCAACAGCCCTACCCCCAAGATGCCGCCCGCCACCAACCAAATACTCAAGCTGCTCTCGGCAGCATCATCTTCCTCGGCCTGATAATAAAAAACTTCCAAATCAGCTGGTGTAAAATTGGCGGCAGCGGCCGACGCTTCATCGCCGATATAGAAATTGAAGCTGCTCTCAGAAGCATCGCCGTCCAATAAAACGACATACCACCGCACCAGATACGCCCCATCCGGCAAAGGCGGCACTGTAACCACCATCGAGGCATGATCCGGATCATTCAAATCAACGCCGCCATCCCCATTGTCCATACGCTGACCGGCCGCACTGAACACTTGCAAGGTGCTGACGCCGGTTTGCACCTCTTCGCCAAACCAGGCCCGTATTTCTGTCGGCGATTGGGCCAGAATGCTGCCGTTGGCCGGGTCGGATCGCAACAGGGTAACGGCATGGGCTGAAACGAGGGAAACGGCCGTTCCCAATAACAAAACAGTCAACAAAACTGCTTTAACCGCTGGTGATACGCGCATAAACTTCATCACTCAGAGCTAGCCAGACGCGCTTCCAAACGGCGCAGCCGCCGGTACGTCAGCCCAAAGCCAACCCATCCCCCGGTTACAAGCAGAAATGCCCCCACAGCCGCCAAAGCTGTCAAGGCTATTTGAGCGATACTGGGCGCAATTGTAAATTCAAACTGCCCTTGAACCACATACCCGTCATCCGGCTGCCCATCATCGGCTACTGTTGTCCAGCGGACCGTGTAGACACCCGGCTCCAGGTCTGGTTTTAGGGTAGAGATCATCGTTTTGCGGCTGGGATCAGCCACATCAATACCGCAATCACTGCGATCCACCTTATTGCCGTCAGCATCAAACACCTCGATCTGACTGGCAAACGGATCTAACGCCGCACTAAATGTAATTGATACATAAGCTGGTGATTTGCGGACAACCCTCCCTTCCCCTGGTGAACTTTGAACCGGCACAGCATACGCCTGGGCCGACAGCGCCGTCCACCCCAAAAAGACAGCCAAAATGGCGCCCACCACCCCTAATCGTTTCAACTTATACATAACTCCATTAGACATTATTGGAAATAGTGTTTGACAACCTCCCGGAGGTTCCTGTCGTGCGGTGAATCTCCTGTAATCAAACCTCCGGGAGGTAGTTTCCGATCAATGCCATTTATGATGATTCAACCAGGACATAAGGTAAAATCTTATCGCCAACAGCCACAGAGACATAGCTACCCGGCTTAACAGAGCCGCCAATATTACGCAAAAGGAAGAAATATTGATAACCAAATTCCAGATCATGCGTATGGGGATCATCGTTCATGCCCATTTCGGTACCATCTTCGGCGATGACGCGGGGAATGTTTTCAACGGCATCAAAAAGATCATACGCTTTTTCCGGGTTCGTGACCTGGTAACGTAAGTCTAACAGGCCGCCTTCAGCTACCATAGCCACATGCACAATGCGAATGCCCCATTGATCTTCAATTTGGGCCGCAATTTCCGCCTGGACTTCGGCCATGCGGGCTTGCTCGGTACTTTCTTGATAAGCTTGCCACCCTTTATTACCGCCAAAACCAACCAACGCCAGGATAAGGATAACGGCCGTTACCCACAATCCCTTTCGTTGACTTTTTGCACCTGCTAACGATTCGTCCATGATTCTACCTCAATCGAGGATGAGGGCGTGAGTTACAGCTCACGTCCTCATCCATCTTTTAATTAGTTGCTGCCCCCGACAAACACAATCGGCATGAAAGTCTTATACTGATTCGGCGCTATTTCAATGGCGTCGAAGTAAAGTACACCAGAGGCAGCATCGGCCACACCCAATGATGGACCAAGCTGGACCACATCCAGTTTGTACGGGGATGTGTCCAGTCCGGTGAGCGCTGCTTGCTCAATGCCATCGACAGACAATACCAGCTTTGCGCTGTCACCCGATTCCCAATTCAATTCCAGCCTCTGCACGCCATCGGTGATATGAACGCCTTGCGTCATCGTCATAACCCCGCCAGCTTGCAGTGCCCACGCCTGAACTTCCGGCCCATCAGGCCCTTGTTCAAACATGATACCGAAGATGGCATTGCCGCTGCTGTCGTTGGCGGTGAAGATTTGCTGTTCCTCACCGGCCGTTTCAGCGCCATTGGGGCTGAAGTCGAAGCTGACTTTGTAGCCGGATAGATTGACATCATGCGGGATGCGGGCTTTCAGATACGCCGGACCGCTGTCCAATGACGCCGCCATACCCAGGCTGCCTTCGGTGGCGGCGGCGGCGGCAACTTCCACAGTACCAACGGCCGTGTCCCAGCCCGAGAAGTTCGCTGTCTCAAAACCGTCGCCAAAGATCGCATTCAGTTGACCGGGGCGCCGCACCATCACCGTAACGGTGGTAACCTCACCCCAGTTGCCGGCCGCATCCTTGGCTCGTATCGAGACGATGTGATCCCCTACCGACCAGGGCCGGACGTTGATAGCGGTTGACGTCAAGGCTTCGCTAAGGCTGTTGAAAGTCCCATCAGCCGGGAGCAATGGCATTGCCTGGCCTTTACCAGGGTCAGTGCCGTCAAACCATTCGGCGGCCACGATGTCAGCAACATTATCAGCAGCATCAGCTGTCAAAGTCAAGGGCAGCGTGTTGGCGCCGCGCTTGACGACCGGGTTGGGGTCGGCCACGATGTTGCTGATGGTTGGTCCAGTTTTGTCGATAGTTAAGGTCATCGTGCCCAAAGCGCCCCAGTTACCAGCCGCATCCAGGCCATGGAAGCTAATGACATGGTCGCCTTCGCTCATATTCCGCACGGTAGCCAGG
>JBNKZT010000005.1:0-45511 GCA_050301775.1 Promineifilaceae bacterium (SeqCode) | reverse complement strand
CGGCGGCGGCGCTGCGGCACGGCCGTATCCCGCTTTGGAACCCGAATCTTTTCATGGGTGCGCCTTTCCTGGCCAACAGCCAGGTTGGTTTTTTCTACCCGCTGAACTGGCCGGTTTGGTGGCTGCTGCCCACGCCTTACGCGGTCAGCGCCAGCATCATCCTGCATTTGATGATTGCTGCGTGGGGAACATACCTGGCCGGGCGTCGCGCACTCTCGTTGAGCCGGTCGGCGGCCTTGCTGGCGGCATTCCTGTTTGCGCTGGGCGGTTATTTAACAGCCCAGGTGGAGCACATTAATCAGCTTCAGGGGCTGGCCTGGCTGCCCTGGTTTTTGGTTGTGCTGGGACGAAGGGGATTGGAGACTGGGGGCTGGAGACTGGTGTTGCGACGGGGATCGGCCGTGGCCATTCTCTTCGGCTTGCAGCTTCTGGCCGGACACACGCAGACGGCATTTATTACCGGCGCTGGCGTGGGGCTGTACCTGGTGTCAGGTGTCAGGTTTCAAGTGTCAGGTTTCAAGCGTCACGTGTCACGTGTTACGTATTATGTTTTGCCATTGTTGGGTGGGGCGGTTTTGGCTGGTTTGATAACGGCCGTTCAACTGCTGCCAACTCTGGAATTGAGCCAATATTCCAGCCGTCAGGGCGGATTGGCGGCCAATGAGGTTTTGTCTTTTTCGCTGCATCCGCTGTTGTTGGGGCGGAGTTTACTGCCTGGGTATGGCCAGTCGCTGTTCACAGAATATGTGGCTTTTTTGCCGTTGACGGCCTTGTTGTTGGCCGGGATTGGCGTCTGGCAATGGCGGCAGCGGCCGGCGGTTAGACCGATTGTGGTGGTAACGGCCGTAACTCTTCTGTTGGCCCTGGGACGATTTACACCGATTTATTGGCTGTTGGCCCGGCTGCCTGGCTTTGATTTGTTTCGGGTGCCGGCCCGTTGGCTGGTCTGGTACGCTTTGGGGATGGCGCTGCTGGCCGGGTTGGGTTGGGATGTGGTGCGCAGTTACTGGTGTGCGGCGGCAGAGGAATGGCGGGTGGGATTGTTACGGCCGTTGCGCTGGACAGCGCTGTTCATCATCCTGCTCATGGGCTGGAGCTGGCTAGCTGTTCCGCTGGCCCGTTTTATTCCGCTTGGTCCCGAAGCGCCAGCCGCTTTTCTGGCCTGGCCGACGGTGGCGGGTTGGCTGCTTGAATTAATGATGCTCATTTTCTTGTGGCAGTTCCGTCTCAAAATCAGCCGAATCACCCTTTCACCCCTTCACCTTGTCACCCTTTCAGCCTTATTCTTCGCTTCGCGCAGCCTGCCCTATAACCAGTTAACCACGCCGGAAGCGTATTTTGATTTACGGCCGTCAACCACCCGGCTGCAAGCAGCCACAAAGGATCAGATTGCCGCCGGTCGGATGTTGAGCCTGTCTGATATTTTCTTCGATCCCGGCGATCAGGCTGAAATTGATACGATTTACGCCGATCAATTGTCGGAACAGGCCCAATACGATTACACGGTGGCTATCAAACAAAAGGAAATTATTGCCCCGAATTTACCGCTGGTTTATGGGCTGGCCTCGGTGGACGGGTTTGATGGCGGTATTTTGCCCTTGCATTCGTATAGCCAGTTAATGCAAGTCATCTTGCCCGACCAGGTAAGCACGGTTGACGGCCGTTTACGTGAGTATCTGACAGCCGTGCCCCAACCGCAGTGGCTCGACCTGTTCAATGCCCAATACCTCATCACCGATAAAACCGGCGATGTCTGGCGGGAGGTCGCTCCCGGGTTTTCGGCGTTTTTTGATTTGCAGCATCCGGCGACGATTGCTGCTGGTGACAGCCTGGCCGTAGGCTACCTGCCGGACTTCCCGGCGACGGGACTGGTTTTGCTTGCCGATGGGACAGTGGGTGACATTACGATTGAAGCGGGCCGCATCGCTCGAACGTTTACCCCGGAAATGCTGGCTGAAAACCTGTGGCTGATCGGTTGGCCGGAGGCAATAACACCCGACTCGATTGTGTTAACGGCTTCTGATTTGGCTGATTGGCAGGTTAGCGGTTTGACTCTGGTCAATTTGGTTGATCAGACATTTCAACCGCTGGTCCCCGGCAATTACCGGCTGCTGCATTCCGGGGATGTGAAGCTTTACGAAAATCTGGATGTGCTGCCCCGTGCTTTTCTGGTGAGTAACTGGCAGTGGGCGGCGGATGCGGACACGGCCGTTACCCTGATGCAGTCAGCCGATTTTGATCCGCGAGAAACGGCCGTGCTGTTGGGTGAAGGCGTGCCGGTTAGCCAACAGTTGGTGGGGGAAGCGGCCGTTACCATCGCCACCTACGAGCCAGAAAAAGTCGTTTTGCAGGTAACGAGCCAACAAGAAGCATTACTGGTTTTAACCGACGCCAATTATCATGGCTGGGAAGCGGCTGTTGACGGCCAAGCGCAGCCTATTTATCAGGCGGACGTCTTGTTCCGGGCCATCACCATACCTGCTGGACGGCATGAGGTTGTTTTTTCATTTGTATCACAGCGTTTTGTGAACGGCCGTTTCCTTAGTCTGATTGGTATAGCGATAGGGTTGTTGTTGGTTGTAATCATCTTCCGGGATGGTACAATCAAGCGTTCAGTGTAGCGCTCACAATAGTGCTGCCGGCGGTTTTGCAGCGAACCGCATACACCCTGTTCAAACGAGTACGCTTCCCATAAGTCGTCACCGCTGCCATCATCACTACCAAATATCTGCCTAAAAGATCATTGTGTCCATCGAAGAATAAATAGAAAAATCTGCGCCTTTTGCGGTTTTTACAGGGAACTCAATGGATCAAACGCCAACTTACCGTTTTCGCCAGGATTTAACCTTTCAGCTCTTGATGCTGTATGCTGTCTTCGTGGGGTTGGTGATTGGGGCGATGCTCATCTTCAGCCGTATTGCCGCCCAACGCCTGGAAACGGATGTCAAAGCCGCCGATTTGGCCCTGGCTCGCGCCATTGCCCAAGAAACGAATGCCTCCATGGCCAGTGCGTTGGAAGCCGTGCGGCAGTTGGGCGAGTATACGGCCGTGATCACTCCCGACCCCGTGAAAATGGAAGAAATATTTCACACGGCTTTGCGCAGTCGCACGGATGTCAATCTGATTTATCGTCTGGACAGCAGCGGCAAGATGTTGTTTCATGTGCCGGTCGGGCCGGAATCAACCGTGGGCCAAGACTTTTCATTTCGCGATTACTTCCGGCGGGCTTTGACCACTAAAACACCCCTGGCTTCGTTAGGACGCATTTCACCAACGACCAATCAGGCTGTGGCAACGGCCGTTATGCCTCTCTGGGACGAAGACAACCAATTCCTGGGAGTGGTCGCCACCAATATCAAACTCCAATCCATCAGCCATACGCTGGCCAACATCGCTCAGGAATATCCAGCGGAAGAAGGCTTCCAAATCCAAATTGTCGATTCGGCCGGGCAAATCATCGCCCATTCCAATCCGCAGCTTCTCTTGCAGGATGCCAGTCAAACAATTCCCGCCGTTGTCAGCGATGTGCTCAATCAAAAAACGGGCAATCAAATCCAAACCGACTCCAATGGGACCGATTATTTGTACAGCTACGTGCCTATTTTTAGTGTGGGTTGGGGCGCAATTGTGACCCGGCCGGTTGATGTCGCCTTTGCCACACCCCAGGCGATTCAGCGCGGGGCCTACCTGGCCGGGGCGATATTTTTAGCCGGTGGAGTCTTCTTTTGGTTGGTGCTGCTCAATCGAGTCATTCGGCCTCTGGGGCAGTTGGCCAATTTTAGCCAGCGAATCGGCCAGGATGAGGATCCGTTCCAGTTCCAGCAGTCCAATATTTCCCATTTATCGACCAGGCCCGATCAGATGGGCTACCTGGCGCGGAGTCTGACCCGTATGCAGCAGACGATTGCCGCCCGGCTTAATGAGCTGTCCACCTTGCTCAAAACCAGCACGTCTGTCGTTTCCAGCCTGGATCCGCCCATCGTTTTAGACCGCATTTTAGAACAGGTGGAGCAGCTGCTGGATATTCAGATGAGCGCGATTTTTGCCCTGGATGAACAGCGCCGTGAATTCCGGGTTCAGGCCAGCCGGGGACTTTCCCAATGGTATATTGATCACGCCATTATCGACCCCCAGGAACCCGGCTCTGTGACGATGCGGGCGATTCGCAGCGGCGCGCCGGTTCAAATTAGCGATACGGAGACCAATCCTTCTTTTGTTTCCCATCGAGAACGCGCCCGTATCGCCGGCTTTCGTTCGTTGATGGCTGTGCCCTTGCAGGCCCAACATACTGCGCCCGCCGCCCTCATCGTTTTTCGGCCTGATGCGCACGTTTTTACCGTTCGCGAGATCAATTTGTTAGCCAGTTTTGCCAACCATGCCGCGATGGCTGTCGAAAATGCGGCTCTGTTCGCACGCAGTGATACACAGTTACAAAAACAAACCCGTCGTTTACAGGCGCTCGTCCAATCGATGCAAGATGGGTTGATTTTGGAAGATTTGGAAGGGCGAGTCTTGTATGCCAATCGCAGTGTTTATGAATTTTGCGGGTTGACAGCGGAAGAAGGTGAAATGGTGCGGGGGCAGGCTGTGGAATCATTGATGGCCCGTTTGTTGAAGCGGGCGTTGGATGAGGAAGCGGCTTGTGAAGCTGTTGGGGAGGCGGTTGCCAGTGCCGGGGAACGCCGCGCCGAATTTGCCCTGAAATTGCCCGATAAAGTGCAGTATATCCGTCTGAAAGTATTCAATGTGACCGATTCCCAGGACAAATTAATCGGCCGCGGCCGTATCTTGCAGGACGTGACCCAGCGTTATGAAATTGACCGGATGAAATCGAGCTTGATTTCCACGGTTTCCCACGAACTGCGGACGCCGCTGGCGGCTATCAAGGGTTACGCGACCACCCTGCTGGCGGAGGATGTGGAGTGGGATGCGGCCAGTGAACGCGAATTCCTGAATATTATTTCTTTAGAGACGGATCATTTAAGTACGCTGGTCAATGATTTGTTGGATATGTCGCGTATCGAGGCCGGCAATTTGCGCGTTTCCCGGACGGCATGTGATTTGCGGGAGCTGGTTTTTCAAGCGGCTTCCCACGCCCACCCCCGGCCGGGTGAACGGCTGCGGCTTGATTTCTCAGCGGAACTGCCGCCGGTTTATGCGGATGCCAAACGGATTGAAACGGTCCTGCGTAATTTAATTGAAAATGCGGTGAAATACAGCGGCGAGGAGTCTTTGGTGACTATCAGTGCCTTTCAGGAAAATGGGCACGTCGTGGTTAAAGTGGCCGATGAAGGGCCGGGCATTCCATCCGAGCACCAACAGCATATTTTCAGCAGTTTTTACCGGGTGGAAAATGGGCTGACCCGCAATACGGCCGGGGCCGGACTGGGGCTTTCGATTTCGCGGGGCTTTATTGCGGCGCATGGTGGTGATATTTGGGTGGAACCTGGTGATAATGGGACGTGTATTGTGTTTACGCTGCCTTTGGAAAAGGTGTGAGGATGGCTGCTGCTAAAAAACTTGTTTTGGTTGTCGATGATGAATTGGCTCTACGTGAGTTTGTCCGCCGTAATTTGGAGATTCGCGGGTTTCAGGTGGTAACGGCCGCTAACGGTCTGGAAGCACTGGCCTTATTCAATTCACACCCGGTTGACCTGGTCATTCTGGATTTGATGATGCCCCACATGAGCGGCCTGGAGACAATTCAGCGCATCCGCCAGGAGTTACTGACACCCATCATTGTCTTGTCTGCTTTGGGTGAAGAATCGGACAAAGTGAAGGCGTTGAATTTGGGGGCCGACGATTATTTGACCAAGCCGTTTGGTGTTGGGGAACTGCTGGCCCGTCTCAGTGCGGTGATGCGCCGGACGCAGTGGACCAAACCGGCTCAGACGGTGGCTGTTGAACGGTTGGTGCGCGGCGAACTGGCTGCCGATTTGGCACGACATGAGATTACGCTGAACGGCCGTGCCCTGGAGCTAACGCCGACTGAGTTTGATTTGCTGGTTTATTTGATGGAGAACAGCGAAAAGGTGCTGTCCCATCGGGCGATTTTGCAGCATGTGTGGGGGCCGGAGTATGGTCAGGAAGCGGAATATTTGCGGGTCTATATCGGCCGTTTACGCCAGAAAATCGAAGCCGATCCGTCGAACCCCCGGTATCTGTTGACTGAGCGGGGCATTGGTTATTGTTTTGTGGCCGCGTAAAACAGTTTCACGGACATGGACGACTCAACAGAAAAAGGTCTTTTTTACCGCGGAGGACGCAGAGTTTTTCTCTGGCATTGCTTATTCTCTTGGGCGATGGCGCACCACGATGAATGAAAATTTGTAAAGCGATTTGCCAAATCGCTCTACATTTACGAAGGAGCCAGAAATGAGAAAGGCAGCATATATCCTCCTAATTCTGGTAACAATCATCGTTTGTCTGTGCGGCTTGAGTTTGTATTCGGCGGCACAGGCTGGTTCAATGGTGCAGCCTACCCGTCGTCCTGCGGTGACACCGCCGCGAAGCCCCCAAAATCAGGCCGATTGCCAGGCTGCCGGCGGTGATTGGGCGTCGTTTGGCATTGCCAGCACGATGTTATGCAATATGCCAACTTCAGATGCGGGCATGTCTTGTACGGATTCGAGTGAGTGTGAGGGCAGTTGTTTGGCTACGGGCCTCAATTTATTGACCAGTGGCTATTGGGCGTATCTTGTTGGTGAATGCAGTCCAACCCAAATTAATTTCTCAGGTATGTATATTGAAAACGGCCGTTTATTTATGATAAATGCCGATTAGCTTCAGGGGGTCTCTGCCATATAACGACATCGAATGAATTCGACGTCTAGGTTCCGAAAACCTGTTTAAACAGGTTTGATCTGGCAGACCCAAAATTCATTTTGGGGCTTTCATCAAGATTGGACCAATCTACGTCAGGATTGAAGCCGGCAATAAAAATCAACCGAGGTTTGGATCAAAGTCAGTGGGGAAATGGACCAAAGTCAACCGAGGTTTGGACCAAAGTCAGCGGGGAAATGGGCTAAAGTCAACCGGAGTTTGATCCAGACTCAACCGGAAAATGGAGCAGAGTCAACCGGACTTTGGCGCAGAGTCAGTGGGGAAACGTTTCCTGGCGGTTTTCAGCTTTGAAAAGTGACATTTGTTATCTGGCACGGCCGTTTCTCTTATGTTATCCTTTTCTGAGGAAAGGATAGAGTTGGTCCATGTCATGAACAAGAAAGACCTCACCGAGCAAGAAATCCGTACCCAGTACATCACCCCCGCCATTCAGGCTGCCGGTTGGAAAGGGCTGCAAATCCGCGAAGAGTCTGGGGGAGATTGAGGAAATCCTGGATATGTTGGGGCAGGCGGGGGATGTGGGGAACGGCCGTTACACAAATACTTAGCACAAAAAAGGAGCTTATCATGCTTTGGACACCCACTACAATCTTTCAACTCGAACCATTCGAAAAAGAAAAAGACCTCGAAGAAGCTATCCTTGAAGTCCAAAAAGATCTTTTTGGTGAGTCCCGCATTTACCTGGATATTAAAAAGAAAATCGGCAAATATGGTAAAAAACAAAACATCCCAGATGGTTACCTCATAGACCTGTCCAGTAAAAAGGAACCCAAACTCTACGTTGTCGAAAACGAACTCGCCGTTCACGATCCTCTCAGGCATATCGCTGTGCAAATACTCGAATTTTCCTTGTCCTTCGAAACCACGCCCCAGCGTGTCAAAGAAATTATCAAATCTTCCTTACAAATTGATGCCCCAGCCTTGACCAAATGCCAATCTTACGCCGTTGAAAACGGCTTCGATAATATCGATTTCCTACTTGAAACCATCATCTACAAACAATCCTTCAACGCCCTCGTCATCATTGATGAAATCCCCGATGACCTTGAAACGGTCCTTATGAGCCGCTTCAAATTCCCCGTTGAAATTATCACTCTTAGATGCTTCCGTTCCGATGCAGGTCAAATAATCTACGAATTCGAGCCATTTCTCGTTGACGTACCCACAACATCCCCAGCTAATGACACTAACACACTCGATCCATCAGACGTCGATACTATCGTTGTCCCTGCACGGGAAGAAGGTTTTCAAGAAACATTCCTTGGCGAAAATTGTTGGTACGCTATACGCATTCATAGCAGCATGATCCCTAAAATCAAACATATTGCTGCATATCAAGTGTCCCCAATATCAGCTATTACCTATGTTGCTGCCGTCCATAAAATTGAGTCGTACAAAGAAACCAACAAATACATCATTTACTTTGAAGAGCCGGCCCAAAAAATCAAGCCTCTAAAATTAGTCTCCAAAGGGAAAGTTAAAGCCCCCCAGGCTCCACGCTATACAGCCCACAGTAAGCTGATGGAGGCAGCCAATTTAGATGAAGCTTTTTAAGAAAGAAAACGATCACAAATATTTTTCCAGGGAACCGCTATCATGGGATGATTTATATTTATGACAACAGGAAGACAAAACAAACTGGTTGGGCAGACAGGTGAATACCTTGTTGCTTCTGAACTTTCCAGGCGAGGATTGATTGCCACTACCTTTACAGGCAACGTCCCCCACTACGATATAATTGCGTCTACCGAAAAAGGAAAACATTTATCTGTTCAGGTAAAAACCATTACTGGTTCATCTTGGCAGTTCGCCAGAATTGACCGTTATGTAGGTATCAAATTCCATAAACAAACCCAGATTGTGGGGCAAAGCCACCCTTCACCGGTAGAAAATCTTGTTTTCGTGTTTGTCAAACTTGGAAGTTATGGATCTGACCAGTTTTTCATTTGTACATGGTCAGAGTTGTGTGATGTACTGTCACAACATCATTCGAATTACCTTGCCAAGCATAAGGGAGTGAGACCCAAAAGATGGGATTCGCTCCATGCAGCCATTTCAGTCAAACATATTTCTCATTTTGAAGATAGATGGGACTTGATTGAAAACATGTTGAAATAAACTTACCCATCGTGGCCGGTCATCCAAACCGCGCTACGCTGAAAGAGTCAACAACCATGACAACCAACACCCCCAAACCCATCGACACCCACTACAACGGCTGCAAATTCTGCAGCCGCCTCGAAGCCCGTTGGGCCATCTTCTACCCCATCGCCGCCGGCAAAGGCCAGCTTTAGCGTTTATATAGCCAAATTATGCCCTCATTTAACTCTCCACCAACAACCCTCGACGTTATTTTTGACAGTAAACCGGCTCCGCTTATGGCGGCGCTGGAAGGCATTCTGGACGCAAAGGGGCTGCCTTTCATCCATGAGAACGGCCGTACCTTAACCCTGCCCGATGATGGACTAACCATTCAACTAAAGCCGCATCAGGGAGGGCAAACGGCCGTTCACTTCACCTCCGTCGCCGCCGATAATGATCTGCTGGCGCATCGTATAAGCGCGCAGTTGGGTGGGCTATTTACAGATGTAACGCCTAAGGTGGCCCGAAAGAAACGGCGCAATTGGATATTGGTGGGCTGTGGTACGGCCGTTCTCCTTTGCCTGGCTGCTTTTACAGCATTGGTTTTGTACCTGTACCGTTCTATTAAACCGCCACCGCTGTTATGGAATTATGCGGCGCAAGGCACCGTTTTTTCACGCCCGATTATTGCCGGTGATACCATCTACTTCGGTACATTAGGGCATGAAGATGCCCGCTTTATCGCCCTGAATCTGGCCGATGGTTCTGAACGTTGGCAAGCCTCTTACGGCGATACCTCCGACGGCAGCATTTATTATTGGACTGATGCGCTAACCAGCAACAACCTCGTTCTTTTCACGACGGAGGCCGGCTATTTTTACGCGCTCGACGCGCTGACAGGCGAAGAGGCCTGGGCTTTTGGGCCAGAGCAGCGGGGTGTGGATAATGGCCCGGACTGTAATCGCTGCGCCCTAAAATTTCGGCAGCCGTTGCTGCTAAACGACGTTGTCTATTTACCCAGCCACGATCATCATCTCTACGCGTTGGATGCGACGACGGGCCAGGAACTGTGGCGATTTAGCGGTGATAATACCTTTCTAGGGCCGCCTTCAGTTATAAATGGTCGCGTTTATGCCGGTAATATGGACAGGTCTATTTATATTTTGGACGCCCGCACCGGCCAGGAACTGGATCGCATCGTCGCCAATCGTTCTGTTTATGATGTCTTGTCTGATGACGAACTGGTCTATGCTGTCCTTGAGGGGGGCCGGTTACAAACTTTTGCTATCGCCAGCGGCGAACCGGTGTGGCAGTTTGATGGCAGCAGCCTGGGCGGTTTTTCCGGCCGGATGGTTTTTCATGATGACAAGGTGTTGGTAATGGGTTCCGAGCGGGCCTTTGCCGTGAACAGACAAACGGGCGCCTTGGCCTGGGAATTTGCCGGAATGAAGCGCGGCGTTTACAGTGATTATTCGTTGGTGGACGGCCGTTTCTATTTTGGTGATGGCGACAGTTATCTTTATATTTTGGATGCTAATAACGGCCATCTCATCGAGCGCTTTTCGATGAAGTCCTACAATTTGATCAACCGCGCATTCGTCAGCGAGCGTCTGTTCACGCCAGCCGTCCACGAGGACAGGGCTTATTTTGGTTTGTATGGTGAACTGTATGCTGTGGAGATAGGTGGGTAACGGCCGTTTTGGCCCGATAACCCAAAACCATCCGGCGTAGGGGGCAGGCAATCGCCAGTTCGTGTTAGACGATTTGCATACCCACCGATTTTTATACATTTTTTATATTCCCCCGGCCAACTTTATTCTTTATTTGCACTTCAAGACTATCCTGAAAGGTAGGGTTATCTCCTATTTTACTGTCCTTTAAGCTTCTATTTTCTATGGAGGAAAAGTCATGAAACGCATTTTTGCCCTTTTTGTTGTTTTACTATTTGTGGCTGCGCTGGTCACAGCCTGCGGCGGCACGGCCGAACCGGCCGCTGAACCCGCTGCGGATACATCATCGCAGCCAGCCGCCGACGCTCCGGCCGAGGAAGCGCCAGCGGTCGCCGAAGCACCGGCAGCCACCGAAGAGACCCTGGTGATTGGTTTCACCACGTCCCAAACCGGCAACCAAAATGTTTCATCAGTCCGGCAGGTTAATGGTCTGTTGTTGTGGATGGATCAGGTTAATGCGGCCGGTGGTTTGGAATTGAGCGATGGCACGCGAGTCAAGTTCGATCACGTGACCTATGATGACGAAAGTAATACGGATCGCGTTCAGGAACTGTATACCCGTCTGGCGACCGAAGATAACGCCGACTACCTGATCAGCCCCTATTCCAGTGGTTTGACGGCGGCAGCAGCCGTTATTGCCGAACAATATGGCAAAGTGATGATTACGACCGGCGCGGCTTCCGATTCGGCCTACCAGCAAGGCTACACGATGGTTTACCAGGCCTACACCCCGGCCAGCCGTTATTTGACCGGCGCGGTAGATTTGCTGGAAATGCTCGACCCTGATGTCAAGAAACTGGCCTTTGTGTATGAAAACAGTAAATTCTCGACGGATGTGGTAGAAGCGGCTAAAGCGTATGCTGAAGGTAAAGGGTACGAAATCGTTTTGCTTGAAGGCTATGATCCGGAAACAACCGACTTTGGTCCGTTCATCAATAAAATTGAAGATTCGGCCCCGGATGCCATTTTGGGCGGCGGTCACTTCCAGGATGGCAGCACCTTTGCCCGCCAGATTAGTGAGAAGAATATCGACGTTAAATTTTTCACGCTGTTGGTCGCTCCGCCGGAACCGGACTTTGCTGATCTGGGTCAGGCGGCTTTGGGCGTGATTGGTCCCAGCCAGTGGGAACCGTTGGCTGCCTTTACGCCGGACTCAGCCACAGAAGCGGGCCTGGATTGGTATGGTCTTTTGGGCGACGAGTTTGTCACGACGTATGAAGCGGCTTATGACGGCGAAGAGCCATCATACCATTCGGCCGGCGGTTATGCGGCCGGGTTGATTTTGGCTAAAGCGATTGAAGATGCGGATTCGGTTGATCCGGATGCGGTTCGGGCCGCGTTGGAAAAGATGGATCTGTTGACTTTTTACGGCCGTGTCACCTTTGACACCAGCGCCGAAAATCACGGCCTGCAAATCGGCCACTCCATGGTCTACATTCAATGGCAAGAGGATGATGCCGGCAACTTGCTGAAACAGGTTGTCTGGCCGCTGGAAGGGGCTACCGCCGATACCCTTTATCCTAAACCGTAGCGTTCCTTTATCATTCTAACCTTTCCCCGCAGATGCTCAATGGGGTGTCTGCGGGGATTTTTCCAGAAATGTGGGGGCGGGGATTAGGGGATTAAATATTAAAAATCCCCAAATCTCCTAATCCCCGCCCCCTCCAGGAGAGGACCACATGGATTTTTTGCTGGCATCAATTATTGATGGCTTATTACTGGGTTTTGTTTATGGCATTGCCGCTATGGGTCTGACGCTGATTTGGGGGGTGATGGATGTCATTAATCTGGCCCATGGCCCCATTATTGCGTTGGGCATGTTTGGCGTTTACATCATTTTTAACAGCTTTGGCGTGAACCCTTATTTGGGTGTGGTGGCAGTGGCTGTTCTTGGCTTACTGTTGGGGGTTTTGATTTATTATGTGGCGGTGCATCGGGTGATTGATGCGCCTCATTTATCGACGCTTCTGGCCACATTTTCGATTAATATGATCATTATTGGGTTGGGAACGGCCGTGTTCACCGCCTCCCCACGCAATATTGATTTTAGCATGGGCAGCATCACATTAGGGCCAATCACCCTGCTGGGCAGCCGCGTTGTCGCTGCTGTTGCTTCAATGCTGGTGACCGGGGGGCTTTACATCTTCCTGTACCGCACACGACCGGGGCGTTACATTCGGGCCGTTGCCAACAATCGTGACGCCGCCGAATTGATGGGCGTGCCTTCCAACCGCATCCTGGCCCTGAGTTTTGGCTTGGGCACCATGTTGGCGGCCATTGCCGGCGCACTTATTGCCACGTTTTTCCCTTTTACCATCCTGGCCGGAGGCGTTTATGAACTGAAGAGTTTTGTGATTGGTGTGTTAGGTGGCCTGGGTAATCCGATTGGTGCTTTGTTCGGTGGGCTGATTCTGGGCGTATTAGAAGGCATCATTCCCACGTTTATGCCGACGACCTGGGTGCCGGTGGTTGAATTTGTCCTGTTCGTCCTTATTTTGTTGGTACGGCCGTCCGGTATTTTTGGAGCGAAAAAATGAGCGGCATACGTAAATATTCTGGTTTACTCGTCTCGATTATCGCTGTCCTGGCGATGGCTGCCTGGCCTGTTATCGATGGCAAAGACATTACCCGCGAAGTTGTGTTTACGATGCTGTTGTCGGTGGCGTTGGCCTCAAGCCTGAATATCCTGTTGGGTTACACTGGCTATGTTAGCTTTGGTCATGTTGTCTTTTTTGGACTGGGGGGCTACGTGGGCTTTTATTTGATGGCCGTCCAAGAATGGTCATTGTGGTCCGCCATGCTGGCGGGCGGTGTCGCCTCGGCGACTCTGGCCTTTTTGCTAGGTAAAGCAATTTTGCGTCTGCGCGGCGGCTACTTTGCCCTGGCGACCATTGGTGTAAATGAAGCGATACGGGCTTTTATAAACAACTTTGAACCGTTTGGCGGCCCGGTGGGGCTTTCGCTCAACTTTTCCGTTTACAAAGATTATGGCGGCGGTGCCCGTGAAGCGTTATGGATGAGCTTTTATGTATTGACCGCTTTAACGATTTTGGTTGTGATTCTTAGTTATATGGTGCGTACGTCAAAGTTCGGCCTGGGGCTGCTGGCGATTCGTGAAGATGAGGATGCGGCCGAAGTGATGGGTGTGAAAGCGCCAGACGCCAAAACCTGGGCTTATGTGTTATCGGCCATTTTCCCCGGCATTCTTGGTGTTTTGTTTTTCTTTAAGAATGGCAATATTGAACCGGCCCCGGCGTTCCGGCTGCATCTTTCAATTGAAATGATTGTCATGGTGATGCTGGGCGGGCAGGGAACGGTTTTTGGCCCGATTTTGGGCGGGGCCGGCTACCAGCGGCTGCGCGGCTTTTTACTGACCAGCCCGTTGTTCAAGAATATTCAGTTAGCGGTGGCCGGTATCCTGCTTTTGATTATCGTGCTGTTTATTCCGGCTGGGGTTGTGGGCTGGCTGCGTAATCGCTTCCCCAAACTGCGGAGGGTGCTGCAATGACGATGATTTTACAAGTTGAAGGGGTTGGCAAACAGTTTGGCGGCTTGCAAGCGTTGGCTGATGTCACGTTTGATCTACCGGCGGGCCAAATCATGGGGTTGATTGGGCCGAACGGAGCCGGTAAGACGACGTTGTTTAATTGTATCAATGGGGTGTATGCGCCCAATGGCGGCCGGATTATTTTCAACGGTGAGGATATTACGGGATTCAAAACGTATGATGTGGCACGGCGGGGATTGGCCAGGACGCATCAGATTGTACGGCCGTTAAATGAACTAACTGTCCGCGAGAATGTCGTCGTCGGGGCTTGTTTTGGCCGCGAGGCGCACAATCTGGGGCCAGCGGCTGAAATCGCTGAGGAGATCATGGAATTTATCGGCCTGGCGCCCCGGGCGGACCAGTTGGCGGGCAGTTTGAATGTGGGTCAGAAGAAACGGTTGGAAATGGCGCGGGCTTTGGCGGCACGGCCGTATCTGCTCCTGCTTGATGAAGTGCTTGCCGGTCTGAACCCATCCGAAATTGCGGGCATGGTCGAAATCGTCCTCAAAATCCGCGACCGGGGCATTACCATCATCATGATTGAACACGTCATGCATGCTGTCATGAACGTCTCCGATCGAATGATCGTTTTGGATTACGGGATGCAAATTGCCGAAGGGACGCCAGAGGAAGTAGCTAACAATCCCAAAGTGATCGAAGCCTACCTGGGTGACCCCGAACTGGCCGAGCGTTTGATGCGTGATGATTAGGTGGGAGAGAGGATAACAAAATGGCAATATTAGAAATTCGCGATGTCGCTTCCGGATACGGCGAAGTACAAATCCTGTGGGGAGCCAAGATGGCTCTGGAAGAAGGCCAATTGACATCTCTCGTGGGAGCAAATGGGGCCGGTAAAACGACCATGCTGCGGACGGTGATGGGCTTGATTAAACCCTGGGAAGGGTCGGTCTGGTTTGATGGGAAAGACATCAGCCATTTGCCCGCTCATGCGAAAGCAGAAATGGGCGTTGTTTTGGTACCGGAAGGCCGTCAATTGTTTACCGACATGAGCATCGAGGAGAATCTGGAAATGGGGGCATCGCCGGTACGAGCGCGTGCCCACATCAAGGAAAACCTGGAGAAAGTTTACGCGATGTTCCCGCGCTTGAAAGAACGACGGGAACAGAAATCCGGTACATTGAGCGGTGGTGAGCAGCAAATGCTGGCAGTTGCGCGCGGCATCATGGCCAATCCGGTGGTTTTGATGATTGATGAGCTGTCGTTGGGGTTGGCTCCGGTTTTGGTTTTGGGTTTGTTTGAAAGCCTCAAGGTGCTTAAATCAGAGGGCATTACTCTGCTGCTGGTGGAGCAGAATGTGCAAATGGCGCTGGCGGTTAGCGATTATGGCTATGTGCTGGCCCACGGCAAGGTAGAACTTCAAGGGCCAAGCCGCGAATTAGCCAAAGATGATCATGTCCGGGAAGCATACCTGGGCTTGTAGCGGCATATAGCCGTTGGAGGAAATGATGAAACATTTGCAGGTGAAGGATTGGATGACAACGGATGTTATGGTGGCTGAGCCAAGTACGCCTATGCTGGAAGCGCACAAGCGTATGCGCGAGAACAAAATTCGCCGTATGCCGGTTTGTGACGGCGGTAAAGTGGTGGGCATTATCACGCGCAGCGATGTACGGCAGGCACAGCCGTCCGATGCTACGTCGTTGAATGTGTGGGAAATTAATTATTTGCTGGCCAAATTGCAGGTTCGCGACATCATGTCGAAAGATGTCAAAACGCTGCATCCGGAAGATACGATTAAATCGGCGGCCACGCTCATGTACGACAACCGGATCGGCGCTTTGCCGGTGGTTGATAATGAGGACAAACTGGTAGGCATTATCACGGAATCGGACGTTTTCCGTATTATGATTGCCTGGTTTAATGAAGAAGTTGGGGAAGCCTAATTCTTGAGGAAGAGGTTGCAGTTTAAGCTTTTCTATCTGACAGAAGCAGCGCCTCATCAGGGTAAATTCTGGTGAGGCGCTTAATTTGTTTGCAAAATTCTCACCAACTGCCGGCGTAATCAACCTGGCAGGGCTGCAAATCCGCGAGGGTTATGCTCCATTTTAACTCGACAAACTGCCGCATGTGCAGCAGGTCATGGGCTACCCAGGAAGCCATCATGTCGCCGGCCGAAATTTGGCCCCAGGGTGTGGTGTGAACAGCGTCCCAATCAGGTGTCTCCAGTTCTTCCAGCCAGTCGAGGGAGCGCTGCCGTTCTCGTAGGAAGTTGGCTAATGAGATGGGGAGGGAACGGCCGTTATACCCTCTCTCCGTCACCCAACCCTGTGGATCAATCCGAGACCAGTCTTCTTTGGGGCGGTGCAAAATCTGGTCTAAATGCTCGCGGAAATCTTCCCGTTCTTCATCAACCAAATGATTGACGACTTCTAGGATAGACCAGGAGTCGACTGCTGGTTTGTATCTGGCTGTCTCGTCGTCTATTTCCTGAACCATCAGACGGATAATTTCACTGTTTTCTCTTAAGTGGCTAATCGCTTTTTTCAGGTCCATAAGCTTTTCTCCAATTTAGACATTTCGTACGACTGCCGTTTACAAATCGCAGGTGGCAGTTGGCGTGTTTGCCAGTAAAATCGGGTATCATGATTGTAACCGAAAAACGCATCCTGGCCCTGATTATGGCCCTGTTTATTTTATTGGGCCTGACTTATGCCCTTGTGACCCCTGTCTTTGAAGCATCAGATGAATTATGGCATTATCCCATGGTTCGCCACCTGGCCGATGGCAATCCGCTGCCGGTGCAGGTCTTTGATCCGGCGTTGGCCGGTCCCTGGAAGCAGGAAGCCAGCCAGCCGCCGTTGTACTACTACCTGGGGGCAGCGCTTACCTTCTGGGTGGATACGGCCGATATGACGCAAATCCGCTGGCTCAACCCCCACGTGGATAATGGACTGATTACGGCCGATGGTAATATTAACCTGGCCATCCATGACCCGGCGGCCAATCCCTGGCAGGGCACCTTGATGGCGGTGCGGATCGTACGTATTTTCTCAGTGTTTCTGGGCGCGGCAACCGTTTATCTGACGTACCGCATTGGTAAGGAACTGGCCCCGAAACGGCCGGAAATTGCTTTGGGGGCAACGGCCGTTAACGCTTTTATGCCCATGTTCCTCTTCATCAGCGGAGCCGTCAACAACGATAATCTGGCGATTATGCTGGCCTCGTTGGCCATTCTTTTAATGATACGGATTGTGAAGGCAGAAAAAATTCACAATTCACAACTCATCATTCATTATTCATTATTGGGCATCGTTATTGGCCTGGGCTTGCTGACAAAGGAAGGCACTATTGGCTTGCTGCCATTGGCCTGGGGCACGACGTTTGTTGTTGAGTGGCGAGTGGCAAGTGGTGAGTGGCGAGTGAATAATAACGCTCAGCCCTTTTATCGTTTATTGTTAAGGATTTTTGGCCGTTCGCTGTTTAATTTTGTGGTGGTACTCATTCCGGTGTTCGTAATTGCCGGCTGGTGGTATTGGCGCAATGTAGTGCTGTACGGCGATTGGTTGGGCTGGAGCGCATTTATCGCTGTTCTGGGTTCACGGGCGCAGCCGGCATCGCTGGCCCAGTTGTGGGACGAGCGCTGGGGATTTATGCTTTCTTATTGGGGGTTGTTTGGCGGCGTCAATGTGTCCATGTGGACGTGGATTTACCATCTGTTGAATGGGGTGCTGGTGGCCGGGGGCATGGGATTTGTTGTTTATTTTGTGAAAGAGATTAGAGACTGGAGACTGGAGACTGGGGGATTGCGATTGAATCTCCAGTCTCTAATCTCCAGTCTCTTGCAATTTGTCGTTAGCCGCTTTGCATTGGTGGTTTGCCTGTTGTTTTCCGGGGCAGTGGTGTATGGATTAATTCAGTGGGCGACGACGACGTGGTCTTCGCAGGGGCGATTGGTGTTCACGGCCGTTTCCCCCCTTAACATTCTCCTTATCACCGGCCTGGTCGGCTGGCTGCCCCAAAAACCGGCCCGCCGAATTGTAGCTGGATTGGGCAGTTTTATGTTTGTCATCGCGGCCATTGCGCCCTGGGTCTGGATTCGGCCGGCCTACCAGCCGGAGACGTACCTGCCGCAAATGGACGACTTTTTTACGCCGGACGGTTATTTTGTAAGGCCGCAGCTTGTTGATTTTGGGGGAAAAATGCGGCTTACCAGGGCGGCAATTGAGCCACAGCGCGGATCTGCTGTGCGTCCCGGTGACGTTGTTGATGTTGTTCTGGAATGGGAAGTTCTTGCGGAGATGGATCGGGATTGGAGCGTATTTGTCCACTTGGACGATCCGGTACTGGGCGTGCCTATCGCCCAGCGGGATATGTACACCGGGCAAGGACTGCGGCCGACATCACTGCTCCAGCCGGGCGAGATTGTGGAGAATTATTACCGGCTGTTCATCCCGGAAACGGCCGTTGCCCCGGCTCAACTGGAACTGACGGTTGGTTTGTATGATTTTGCCACCAATGAACGGCTTCAGTTGGACAACGGGAATGATGCCGTTACGCTGGCTGTGTTGCAGTTGGAACCCGTGCCCGGCCAGTATCCCAACGCCGCCTCGGTTAACTTCATGAACGAACTGGAACTGGTCGGCTACGAACTGGAACCGCGCCTGACCGATCCTGGCCAGACTGTCAATCTGCGGTTGTACGTGAAGGCGATACGGCCGTTAACCACCGATTACACTTTCTTCGCTCAAGTCTTGGACGAGGACACGACCCGTTGGGCCAGCCTGGATTTGGGCCAGCCCACCTCTGCCTGGCCATTGGGCGAGGTACAAATTGTGGAAATGCCGCTGGCCATCGCCGTCGACACACCGGCCAACGTGTATCCGCTGATCCTGGGCGTGTACACGCTTACCGAGGCGGGTGGTTTTCAACGCTTGCAACTGGTCACGGGTGACGGCCGTATTACCCAGGATGACATCTTAAACCTGACAAAAATTCGTGTGGATTAAAATGGAACGCATCAAAAAAATCAATGCCAGTTTAGCGCAGTTATTTGGTGGGCACGATGATCCTTTCAAAATTATGACTCGTTTGGCTGAAGAATGTGGTGAATTGGCGGCGCAGATCAATCACTTTGAAGACGCCGGTGTGAAACGTCAAAAACATGGTGAACCAGACAAAATGAAACTCGCCAAAGAGGTGCAGGATGTGATAAGATGCGCCCTGCAAATTGCCGCTTATTACGATATCGAAGCGGAATTGGAGGCTTCAATTGAAAGCAGCTTCCAAAAACTACAAGCCGAAGGATTAATTGTTAAATGCCCCCCGTTTCCCAAGAGGAAAATAACAACGTTGCAGAACGTGGTGGACTACGCACTACGCACTACGCACTACGCCTTACGTCTCACGCCAACCCAACCCGTTCGCCGATTGGGCTGGGGATTTTGGCCGGATTAACGGCCGTACTCGGTGGCCTTCTCCTGGCTGTGGGCGGGCCTTTGGCCGGATTGGCGGTGCTGTTGGCGGGAACGGCCGTGTTCATTGTCCTGCGCAACATCGAAATCGGTTTTTGGGGTGTCATTGGCGTCGTTTGTTTGCTGCCCTTTGCTACACTGCCTATCAACATTGGCGTTACGCCGACTTTTTTGGACCTAGCTTTGGGGGCTGTCGTCGGCATTTGGGCGCTCAACATCGTCACCGGCAAACAGCGCACCATTATCACCGCCCCGGTCACACTGCCGCTCATATTGTTCATCATCATCGCTGTTTTTGCCTTTATCTTTGGCCTTAATAACGGGCCGCTGACCTCCAATCTCATCCGCCATTTTGCCGAACTGCTGCTCAGCATCGGCTTTGTTCTGGTCATCGTTGATTATTGTTCCGATTGGGACCGGCTGCTGCGATTGGTTAAAGTTTTGTTGTTGGCGGGAGCGGCAGCTTCGGCCATCGCCATTGGCTTGTGGCTGCTGCCGGAGGATACGGCCAACACGCTGCTCAATTATTTGTCTCGATTGGGTTATCCTGGCGGCTGGGTGATCCGTTACATCGAGGAAAATCCGGGCCTGTCGGAGCGGGCGATTGGCACGTCCGTTGATCCCAATGTGCTGGGCGGCCTGCTGCTGATGATTGGTGCATTGGCCGGGCCGCAGTTGGTGGCGAAACGGCCGTTATTCTCCCGTTGGTTGACATTAATGATTACAGGCCTTATTTTTGTCGCCCTCATCCTGACGTTTTCGCGTAGCGCGATGCTTGGGCTGGCGTCCGGTCTGGCTTTTGTCGCCGCCGCCCGCTACCGAAGGCTCATTCCCTACATGATTGCCGCTGCACTGCTGCTCCTGCTGCTGCCGGTAACGCAGGGCTATGTGGCCCGCTTCATTGAGGGCATCCAGGGGCAGGATTTAGCCACTCAAATGCGTTTTGGCGAGTACAAAGATGCCCTCATTCTCATCCGCCGCTATCCGGTTTTTGGTGTTGGCTTTGCCGGCACACCCGACATCGATATTTATCTGGGTGTAGCCAGTGTCTATTTCACAATTGCTCAGGTGATGGGCTTAGTGGGACTGGCGGCATTTATCGGCGTGATTGGCACTGTTTTTGGCCATGCGTTTCTAAATCGCCATTGGTTCAAGGGCCAGGCGCAGTTAGACGCGGTTTGGCTGGGGCTGTACGCGGCCCTGGTTGGCGGTCTGATTGCCGGTTTTCTTGACCATTATCTATTCAATCTCGATTTTCACCACGCCGTCACGGCATTTTGGCTGTTGATTGGTCTGGCCTCGGCGGCCACCCGGCTGGGAGCCGCCACTGACGAAATCCCAACTATTCACACTTAAAATCAGAGATAAACAGTTCTTTTTCCGCTGTTTGGCCATCGCTGGAAACGACTTTGGCCTGGCCGATGACCGTGCCATTCAAATTGTTTACCTCAAATCCATAGCCATCATTGGTTAGTGGTCCGGCCACTTTTTTACCGTTCCAGTAGTAAGTGTAAACGCCGCTGCCGCCTTGTCCGCGCATGAAAACGGTTTCGTAAACGGTGCTGCCTTCACAGCGGCCGCCGGGCAGTGGATAGGCATCCAGCCAAAGCTGAGCACAGCCGTTGGGACACCTATTATTGGCATCGGTTGTGGTAACAGGTACGCTGGTGGCGGTGGCCATGATAATGGGCAGTTGAGTGACGTCGCCGCTCCAACCGAATTGGTCAGCCCAAACATAGCCGGATATGTTATTTTCAATATAAATGTACAGCCAATGGCCGTTTTCTGAACGGCCTATTATTGATACCGGATCATCTGTTTTGATAATTGCCAGTTCAGTTGATGTGGCGTCTGGCTGGGCAAACAGGCTGGCTGATTGGGGGGCGCTGAGGTTGATTGGGTGTTCACTGGTGGTTACGGCCGTTTCTGTTGGCTTGATGGCGCGTGTTTTTGTTGGCGGGATGGCTGCCGTTTCCCCTGCCGGTTGGGTAGGCGCGATTGTTTCGGTGGGGGCCGCCGTCAGGGTGGGGGTAGACACTACTTCGGTGTTGGCGGCCAGTACCGTCGTTCCTGTTGCTGGGGGTGTGCCGTTCCAGTTGATCCGTCCGCCTACAATCAACAGCAGCGCTAAAACCAGCATGGCTGCGACCCAGATAATTTGTTTACGCTTGTTCCGCTGCCATTGGGTACGGCCGTAGCCCCATAAATTCGAACCGTGGCCATTGTGGCCGGAAAGCGCTGTGATATGGGTCAAAGCCGCCTGGCTTAATGCCTGGGCATAATCAGTTGCCGTTGAGAATCGATCATCCCGATTTTTGGCTAAAGCCCGTGTAATGATGGCCTGACAGTAAGGCGGCAAATTGGGCTGTGAATCCAAAATGCGCGGCACCGGATCAATAATATGGCGTACAGCCATGCCAATCGGCGTATTCGTTTGGTACGGGTGCTTGCCACTGAGCATTTCATACGTAATAATGCCCAGCGCGTATAAATCGCTACGGCCGTCCAAAGCGCGTTCGCCGCGAATTTGTTCCGGACTCATGTAAGCCGGTGTGCCCACTGCGCCGCCAGTGTCTGTCAGTTTGATGGAGGACTGGATGATGAGCGCCGTGCCAAAATCAGAGATGAAGGGATTGCCCCGATGATCGAATAAAACATTACTGGGTTTAATGTCGCGGTGGATAAATCCCTGTTTGTGTGCTTCATCCAGGGCTGTGGCCAGGGCACTGATGATGCGTGCTGTTTCCGGTAAGGAAATAGCGCCTTTTTCCAGGCGTTCGGCCAGAGTTCCGCCAGACATGTAGCGCATTACCAGGTAAGGCTGCCCATCTTCCTCGCCATAATCGTAGACAGGGACAATGGACGGAATATCCAGAGCCGCGACAATTTTAGCTTCGCGTTCAAAACGGGCGCGGAAGGTTGGTTGGTGAAGGAGTTCGTGGGGCAGCAGTTTGATGGCTACGGCCCGATTGAAACGTGGATCGTGGGCCAGATAAACGGTGGCCATGCCTCCACGACCAATCTCTGTTTTGATTTGGTAACGGCCGATCTTTGTAGGCATCATTGTATGCAGATTATAAGAAGGACAGGCGGGTATTCAAGGTAAAATTTGCGCGATTTTCACGGTAACGGCCGTAAATAGGACTATTTTCCCCCTCGATTAGTGGCTGCTGGAGGTGACCGTTTCATGTTTGTCTAATACTTTGCTATAATGATTATGTAATCTTAAACAATTGTATTGGTGTCATGTGGAGCCATTGATAATGGACTCAGTTGCAAATGAGCCATTGGTAATTGGCCAATTACAACATAGTGGAGGAATTATGTCGAAGTTGCGTGCCCTTATCTTGCTGCCTATTCTATTATTTGCCTGCCGGCCGATTAACGGGGATTTGCCCGAGGGAACGGCCGTACCCGATAACAATGGCAGTGATATGCCTTCAGACTCGCCGCGATTGACGACGGATGCACCGCCAACTGCCACAACCCTGCCGCCTACCTGGACGCCTCCACCACTCCAAAGCAATCAACTATTGCCACAAACTTCAAACACGACAACTGGTTCTGGGACTGATTTTGGAGCGGCTGTTGTGCAGGAAACGGCCGTGCCTTCCTATGACGGACCTTCAACGACCTATGTTGTCAAACGGGGCGATACGCTGGCCGAAATATGTATGGAGTATACTGCTCCCATCACCGATGTGGCCCGAATTAACAACATCACTGATTGGGATCATATTGAGGTCGGGCAAACGCTGATCATTCCCACAAGTGAATAGGCCATTCAAATAAGGAAAGTTAGGCGATAGGTTCCGATTTTGTCCCTTACCCAGCCACTCCCGGCCAACCCAGCGCTTCAACAAAAAAAGCCCGCTTTGTTAGAGCGGGCTTTTTGAATTCATGACCAATTCTTGTAAAAATTAGACAGGCATCGCTTCTTCTGCTAATTCACCTTTTTGCAGCACAATGCTGTCATCAGCAACGTCAAGGACGATGACATCGCCTTTTTGGAACTTACCGGAAAGTACGGCATCTGAGAGCTTGTCTTCTATTTCGGTTTGAATGAGGCGGCGTAACGGCCGTGCCCCAAACTCGGCATCATACCCATGTTCGCCCAGCCAATCCTTCGCCTCAGGTGTCGCATCAATCGTGAACTCATGATCAACAAGGCGTAGATTGACTTCGCCTAGAATAATATCCACAATTTGGCGAATATCCTCTGGCGACAATTGACGGAAAACAATAATGCTGTCAACACGGTTAATGAACTCCGGACGGAACTGCTTTTTGAGCTGCTCCATCAATTTCTTACGCATTTCAGCATACTGCTGTTCCCCTTCAACAACTTGATCTTGCTGGAAAGAGAATCCCAAATTGGGGCCGCGTTTGATCGTTTCTGCGCCAACGTTGGAAGTCATGATGATCATGGCATTACGGAAATCAACCATTTGTCCTTTGGCGTCCGATAGATGACCTTCTTCCATGATTTGCAGCAGAATATTAAACGCTTCCGGATGTGCTTTTTCAATTTCGTCAAAGACAATAATTGAGTAAGGACGGCGGCGTACAGCCTCAGTAAGTTGACCGGCATCTTCATAACCCACATATCCCGGCGGCGAACCAACCAGGCGGGCAATACTGTGCCGTTCCATAAATTCTGACATATCCAATTGAACCAGCGCATCTTCACTGCCAAACAGGAAGTTCGCCAACGCTTTGGTGAGTTCAGTTTTGCCAACACCAGTTGGTCCCAGGAAGATAAACGAGCCTATGGGGCGCTGCGGATCTTTCAGACCAGCACGGGCGCGCCGTACAGCCTTCGAGATGCCTTCAACAGCTTCTTTTTGGCCAACAATGTATTTTTGCAAACTTTCTTCCATTTGCAGCAGCCGGGCTGATTCTTCTTCTGTGAATTGGTAAACGGGGATGCCGGTCCACATGGCCAAGACTTCGGCGATGTCATCGGCCGTTACCTTGATTGCGTCCCGATCATCTGTTGTACCCGCTCGTAATTGATCCAACTGTCGTTGGATTTCTTCTTCTTGTTCATTGAACAGTTCGATTTCTTCCGGCAAATCGTCTTCGACGGCCCGGATGCGCCGTTCGCGAATTTCGCGCAGGCGATCATAGGCATCACGAATATCGGCCGGTTGTGGTACCCGGTACATGCGAACTCTTGAAGCGCTTTCGTCAATCAAATCGATTGCTTTGTCCGGCAGGAACCGGTCGGTTACGTAACGAATGGATAGGTTAACGGCCGCTTCAATGGCTTCATCCGTAATTGATAAGTTGTGGTGTTGTTCGTAAGCGCCCTTGATACCCTTCAAAATCTGTACCGATTCTTCAGCATTGGGTTCTTCAACGCGGATGGGCTGGAACCGGCGTTCCAGCGCCGCATCACTTTCGATATGCTTGCGGTATTCGTCCAGTGTGGTGGCCCCAACGCATTGCAGTTCGCCACGGGCTAACGCGGGTTTCAGGATGTTGGCGGCGTCGACAGAGCTGCCGGCCGAACCGGCTCCGACGAGCATGTGAACTTCGTCAATGAAAAGGATGGCATCGCTTGACTTCAGTTCTTCAATGACGCGCTTGAGGCGTTCTTCAAACTGGCCCCGGTACATAGTGCCGGCCACCAAACTGCCTACATCAAGTTGAAGAACGCGTTTGTTATGTAGCACTTCGGGAACACGGCCGTCAATAATCCGCTGGGCCAACCCCTCGACTATTGCTGTTTTACCGACACCCGGTTCACCAATCAAAGCCGGGTTATTTTTGGTGCGGCGGGCCAGAATTTGAATAACACGCTCAATTTCTGTATTTCGGCCAATAACCGGATCCAGCTTTACGGATTCAGCCAGTGCTGTTAAATCAGTGGCCAATTGGTCAACCATGGGGGTTTTGCTTTTCTCTTTTTTGCCACTGCTGCCGCGGGGACGTTGGGGTGAACCTCCCGATGTAGCAACCGGACTTTCTGAAAGCGTTCGTTTGGTTTGGCGGCGGATTTGTTCAGCGCTAATACCAAACTTGCGCAGAACATCAACTGCCATCCCTTCATTTTGTCGAGCCAGGCCTAACAGCAGGTGTTCTGTACTGATATAATGTTTTCCTAACGTACGCGCTTCTTCAACCGCCAATTCCAAAATACGCTTGGTGCTGGGCGAAAGTTCAACTTTTGTGAAAGGAGTTTTGGCCCCTGGGCTGCTGGAAAGCCGTTCAACCATTGCTTGCACACGATTGACATCCAGGCCAAGTTCACGCAAAACACGCCCAGCCACGCCACCTTCTTCCAGAAGCAGCCCGATCAAAACATGTTCGCTGCTGATGTAGCTGTGATTTAATCGCTCCGCTTCTTCTTGTGCCAAACTTAGCACACGACGAGCACGTTGTGTAAATCGTTCCCAATTCTTAGAGTTCACCGTTACTTACCTCGATTTGTCAACAACGCGACAAGCGTAATCTTCTGATTTAGTTGGAGGTTGTGGATAGCATCTCCATATCAGCCTCAATAAACTTGTCAGAACTGACTTGTTTTAGACTCAAGCCTAGTTGTCGCTGTTCAGTATCAATACGAATAATACGCACCATCACTTTTTGTGAAGGTTTCAATATTTCATGCGGGTTTTCAACATGGTTTTCCGACAACTCGGAAATGTGGATAAGACCAACGAGTTCATATTCATCATCCAGACGGGCAAAAGCACCGAATTTGGTGATTTTGGTGACAGTGACTTCGACTAATTGGCCAACCCGGTAATGGTCGTCGAGCAGTGACCATGGATCTGGCTGTAGGCGTTTAATGCTCAAGGCCAACCTTTTCATATCTTCGTCAATCTTTAGAATAGAGACCTGTACTTCATCGCCAACTTGCAGAACTTCGGCGGGGTTGTTTGTCCGCTTCCAACTTAATTCCGATAGATGAACCAGCCCTTCAATACCGCCAATATCGACAAATGCGCCAAAATTAGCCAGGTTAACAACCTTTCCGGTGCATACATCGCCCACATTGAGGTCAGCCAGGAGTTTTTCCCGTTTGGCTTCGCGGATTTCCTGACTGGCCGCCCGTTCGGACATGATAAGCCGGTTACGTTTGCGATCGACTTCTATTATTTTGGTTGTGGCTGGTTTGCCGACAAGACTCTGAAAATGTTTGTCGGCGTTGTCTTTGTTCTTGACCTGGTGCTCACGGCTAAGCTGGGAATTGGGGATGAAACCACGGATGTGACCCAGTTTGGCCAAGACACCACCCCGATTGAAACCAACAATTTTTGTTTTGTAAACGTCTTGGCTTTTCAGAAGTTTGACCGCCAGATCCCAATCTCTTTCTTGAGCTGCTTTGGCATATGATAACACGATATTGCCGTTGCTATCTTCCGTTTCAACGATAAATACACGTACATCTGTGCCAACTGTAAGTTGTTCGCGGGTTTCGTCATCTATCGCAGCTAATTCTTCACCAATAATAATCCCTTCTGACTTTGCACCCAGATCAACTAGAATGAAGTTTTCTGAATGTTGTACGACCTGTCCTTCGCGGATTTCACCAGTGCTTGGTAAATCCAGCTCTTGTGCCAGTAAGAAATCCATTGGGTGGCTTTCGCCACTTTCCATATCATGAAAATTGTCAGACAAAATGTAATCCCTCTTTGTTCCACCTGCTTTTACCAGGCTATTTTTATTTGATTATACTGGGTTTAAGGGTATTGGCAATAGCGCTGTGGGGGTGTTAATCTGGTTCATATTTTGCTGCCAGGATGTCTCTCCTGGGTCCAAAGATATCCAAGACTGTGCGGGCTAATTGGGCCACACCTGTAACTTTTGAAGTAACCGTTCACCCCCCAGTAGGTTGAGCCTGTCGAAACCGTGCCCCCTTTGACAAGCTCAGGGGGCGGGGAGTGAATGATTAACTTTTGAAACACTTCCTTTGCCAAATTGTTTTTCACTGGCAGCAGAAAAAAAGATGATTTCCAGCAGCGTTCTATTGAGTGATGGGCCAAATGACAGAATCGGACTTTGTCGTAGACAGCCGCTGGCCAGTAACAGCATTGTACAGACCAATACGCAGGCTAAAAGGGCCGGGGGGCAAGTTTGCCGGCAGCGTCAAAATATGCCGGTCGAGTACGATTTCACCCGGCAGCCAGCCCGTGGTCGGGCGTGTCCAGGCAGCCGGCTCACCGTCTGACTGGGCCAGGATTTCTCCCTGTTCATTAATGAGATGCACAAACACGCGATAGCTGGTGCTTGTTTCGCGTTGGGATTGCCATTGAAGTGTCACATCGAACGATCCTGAAGGAACAAGCATTTGTGTAGGGGGCGCAGCAATCGATGCGCCCAGCAGTACGGCCACATCGGCAAAGCTTTCGTTGAAGGTTACGTTTGGGGCAGGTGTAGTGAACAGACGGTTGGGAGCGGTAACGTGCAAATTGCCAACAGCGAGCTGCTGCTCTCCCCAGTTAATTTGCCAGGTATAGTCGCCATCGGGCGTGGCTGCGGGAAGGCGCAGCACTGTCTCGCTGCGCAGTCGGTCATTTGGCTGCCATTGGGAGGGGGGGAAATCCGGGGCAATTATGATTGATTGACTAAGGATGGGTGTGCCATCAGCGGTGATTAGCTGCAGGGTGAATTGATTGGAAACGGCCGTTTCTCCATCATCCAACACCTGCCATAACCCGGCCACCCGAACCAGGTCGCCTGGTGCGGCTTCACGGCGATCCAGGCGGCTGCCCAATAAACGCAAGCGATTGGCAACTGCCGTTTCCGGGGCTGCGTTCATGCCATCTTCCAACGGCCGTTCCCCTTGCGCCGGTTTGGTTACCTGGAAGGCGCCTAAATTATAAGCAGCAATGGTCTGGCCTGTGTCGGCCCGTACCAGGCCTACATGGAATTGATAAGTACCCGGCGGCGACCCATCCAATAACCTGACCACAGATGGCTCCAGGCGATAACCATCCAGCGGCCAGGGGTCTTGGCCAATAAACCGCCAATCTGCCGGGCGGTCGACACTGGCGCTCCATTGTAAGCCATTCTCATCGACAGCTTGCACACCTACCAGGTAAGGTACGCCAATTCCGCGCTGCGGCTGCCAGTACAATGTCAATTGCAGAGGCGCATCGCTGGCAATGGTGATGCTTGATTGTTCAAATGTGAGCAGTCGTAGTTCACCGGCATAATCCAGCGGGGTTATCGCCGGTTTGCCGGCCACGCCATCGGGCAGCAGCGTCTCACGTCGCAGCGGCGTTTCTACAAAAGTGAAGAAAAGCCAGACGAGAACTGCCGTTATTCCCAAAAGCAAGATATGAAAATGATGAAGGCTGAACGATGAAGGATGATTTCCCGTTTTTCGGGGTGTGCCTGGCTCATAAAATCTTTCTTCCCGCTTCATTTTTCGTTCATAGATCGCCAGCCCAACCCAGACCAGCAGGGCCAGCCCGCTGATGATTGTTCCCAGAGTGTGTGACCAGGTACGGCCGTAGATAAAGCGGAGTTCATGCTCGCCAGTGGGCAGTTCCACGGTAATCAGCCCCTGTGGGCTGCTAACTATAATGGGAATTTTTATCCCATCAAGCATCACCTGCCAGCCGGGGAAATAAAACTGGCCGTAAGTGATGGTTAACGGCCGTGCTGCCTGCACGGTATAAAGCGCATCAATCGGATTGGTTGATCGGCGTGTCCATCCCAGCCCTTCGACTGGTTGCAGCCGGTCGGGATTATCCTGGTCCAGAAGCGCGTTTTTGGCCGGTTGGGATGGTGGCAGTTCCGTCACCCACTGTGGTAAAAATTCCCCTAATGTTGTTGTGCCGATAATATTGGGCGGCTGTTCATCGCTCAGGGCCAGGGCCAGGTCAATGTTTTCCGGCACAAAGTAACGGGGCGGATAAAGCCAGGGGATGCTGGTGGTGATGATCAGGATGGTGAACAGAAAAGGGAGCGAGAGACTTGAGACTTGAGACTTGAGATTGGCAAAATCTTTATTCTCTAACCACCAATCTCCAGAGTTGGCCATAGTCACGGCGGCCAGAACGGCCGTTGCCAACGAAACCATGCTTAACAGCCGCCAGGGATAGAACGTGAACTGCAGCAGGCGGGAGTGGCCCCACACAAACTGTGAACCGGGCGTGATAAGCCAGATGCAGAGCAACAGAATGGCTGTCCAGGTTATGACGATTTCACGCTGGTGGCGCGGCATCTGCCGCCAGCGCCAGAGGATACCGGCCGCTGCCCATAAAATCCCAATCACAGGCAGGGGGCGTACCACAGGCGGATTTACTAATGCCGGATCGGCGGGGATGTGGGGCCAACGCAGTAAATCGAGCAGTGATAAAAGGTGACTTTGATAGGTGTAGCCCTGGCTGATGCTGTTATTGGCTTGAGTAAACGACACCTCGGCAAAGGCGGGCAGCCAGTAAAAGGCGACGAGTAAACCGCCCAGGCCAATACCCATCACAGGACCGATGAGTGTGGCCCCGAAACGGCCGTTTCGCACGGCCAACAAAGCTTTGATAAACAGCCACAATCCGACCGGAATAAGAATTTGAAAAATGATAGAGGAATGACTGAGAAAAGCGGCGGCGAAGAAAACGGCCGTTAGCAGCACCGGGTATGGCGTGCGGAGATGCGCCCTAAAAGTTTGACGCAAACTTCCGGCCGGCTGGTCACTGACCTGCCACAACGCCAGAATGAGCCAGGGCAAAAGCGCCAGTGCCTGCGTTTCCGGGCCAGAACCACGCACATGGGCGTCATACAGCAAATAAGGACTGTAGGTGTAGACCAACGCGGCGGCCCAACCGGCATGGTGGCTGCGCAAAACAGTACTTCCAAGCCGGAAACTACCCAGCGCCGCTGCCAGAAAATGCAGGTAAACAGTCACCCGGTAGGCAGTCAACAAAGGCAGCCCGGCGTGATGGATCAAATTGACAACCCAATGAAACAATGAAGGGAAAAAGTTAAAAACGGGATAACCGTAGCTGTAAACCAGGTCCGGCGACCAGCGCGGCCACAAACCTCCCCATTGTACGGCTCGATCAAAAAAGAATGTACGAAACAGGTGTGCGGGCAGGTCGTTGGTGCGGGGTACACCCGAAAGAAAGTAGGGTGACGCTGCCGGCAAGGCTAGCAGCGCTAGCGCCAGGAAAGTAAGGAGTCGACGTTTCATTGGGAAGAATTGTACCGTTATGGCAGCCATTTGCCGATGATGTTACGGCCTGTAATCAACTATAAGATAGCCAATTTTACACAGTGGAAGACATAGGCTACCATATGTGACTTTGATATATGATAGATCATTCTTCTTCTAGCCGGTCATCTCGTTATGATCGTTGGCGACGGCTTATCCTGGCGGGAATTGTCGTTGTTACGGCCGTTTTCTTGCTCCTCTTCGCCTTGAACTGGTATCCGGCCATGCGCGGGCCGGATGAATGGCGCTGGCCTATGGCAATTCCGGGGGAGCCGCTGCGTCACCTGGTTCCGGCTCTGGTACTGGTGTTGTATGCGGCGAGTGTCTTGAAGTGGGTAAGGGCTTTGTTGGATGGGGAACGGCCGTTATCACCCACGCCCGTTACTTATCTCGTATTTATCTGGTTGGCCATACCACTCATCCAGTTGGCCTTGCTCTGGCCGGACAGGTATGCTGTCATCCGTCCGCTCTTTTTTCGCACTATCTCCAGCGGCGCTTCCGGTGTTTTTACTGTGGGCAGCCACATTGACAATGCTGCCGATTTTTTAACCCGCTACACGGAATTAATGCCCACCTTTCCCGTCCATCCACAACGATACCCGCCGGGTCTGCCGTTGTTAATTCACGGCGCGCAGCGCCTGTTTGCCCAGTTTCCCCACCTCAGTGACCAGATTGGTTATCATTTACGTCTGTACCAGTGCCGTGACCTGGGCCTGATGAGTTTACCAAACAGTGCCCTCGCGGCTTCCACCGTGCAAATGCTGCTGCCTTTATTGAGCGGGTTGGTGGTTTTTCCGTTGTATGGATTGGCCAGGCGGGCTGTGGGAAGAGAAACGGCCGTTTACACCGTGGCTCTTTATCCTCTCATACCAAGCTTTGCCTTGTGGGCCGCCATTTGGGATCAATTCTACCCCCTGCTTGCCGTAATGGCCTGGTATTTTTTCTACGTGGGACTTACCGGCCGGCGGCGCAGTTTGATTGGACTGGCTGGTATAATTATCTCCTTCTCCTCCTTCCTTACTTTTGGCATCCTGGCCTTATTGGCTCCAATGGGTTTGTGGGCGTTGTTCTGGCTGCTCTTAAATGGGCGCGAACGAGGCTGGAAGGTCATTTTGTTGGACGGCGGCCTCTTTTTTCTGGGTGTCATTTCTGTATGGGCCATTGTACAAATTGCCTTTGGCGCCAGTTTTTGGGACATCTGGCAGGTTTCGATGGGCTTTCACCTGGGATTGGGATTAAGCTACAAGAAATGGATTTGGCTGCATTTGTATGATTTTGGCATTTTCTTGAGCATTCCCCTGCTGATTTTAACGGTTATGGGTCTGCTGTTGGCCGTGCGTGATGGCTGGCAGCGGCGTTGGCGGCCTTTTATTCTGGCTTTGGGTCTGGGGCTGCTGCTGCTAGATATATCCGGTATGTCCCAAGGTGAGGTTTCACGGGTTTGGCTGTTCTTAACGCCATTTGTGGTGATAGCGGCCGTTTGGGGACATTTGCGTCTTTTCCATAAACCCAGCGCGATGGCTGTCATCCTGGGGGTGATGGTTGTCCAACTTCTTGTCTTCAATGCCTTCTTGCGCATAATCACCACCGGCGCCGCTGATCCCATTCCGCGTGATGTGGTTTATGCCGCACCGGCTGTTGCCAATCCGCTCGACGTACAGTTTGGCGAGGAGGTTCGCTTGTTGGGTTATGAATTGGGAGAAACGGCCGTTTCCCCCGGCAGCCCACTGTGCCTCACCCTCGTCTGGAAATCCGTGCAGCCCATGAGCCATCCCTACACCGTCTTCACCCAACTACTCGGCCCCGATAACCAGGTGATTGCTCAGCAGGACAATATGCCCGTGCAAAACAGCCTGCCGACGACCTGTTGGCTGCCCGGTGAAGTTGTCAGCGATGCCTATACCCTGAATATTGGCACAGACGTACCGCCCGGCAGCTATACTCTGGTGACTGGTCTTTACCAACTGGAAACCGGTGAACGGTTGACGCCGGCCGGCCCTGGCGCAACCTCCGACAATCTGGTGATTTTGGGCCAGCTCCGGATAAAGTGACTTTTACGGAATATGATATAGGTGTGATTGTAAGGTCAAACTGCTCCGATAATCAGCTGCACTGGTAACGGCCGTTGCCGGGTTGGTAAACTCGCCAGAGAGCAGGGCTTCTTGATAGGCAAACGAAAGCGTAGACAGCGTGTAAATGGGCGAACTAGCCATGTGAACCACCTGGCCTTGGGCCTGTAAAGGCTCAATGATCGACCATCCAGAATAGTCTCCAGCCGGACTGCCATCTATCGACAAGATTGTGTCAATGCCCTGCGCCCGTAGTTGGACGATAAACGCCGCCTGATTGGCCGGTGTCGGTTCCGGGGCCAGCCCGGCGCTGATAAACCCATCATCGTAAGCCAATGAGCTGTCAGGAACAGCCTCGTAATAGGTCCAAAGCAAGCCGGTTGTGCTAAACAAATGCCAGCTATTAAGCAGATAGACTCGCCGGTTTTGCTCCAGGGTATTCTGTTGTACGAACCGGTAAATCTCCCGTGTTTCCGGTGGACTGGCGTACCCGGCAGCCAATGCCTGGTCAAAAAAACGAAAGCGCTGCTGCACGGCCGTTCCCGCCCACACTAGCCAGACCACCGCAACGACCGCCAGACCAATTTGCCACCTTCGTGTTTGTTGGCCAATCCAATCCGCCCCGTATCCGGCCCATCCTCCTGTCAAAACGAATACGGCCGGCGCAACTGTGTACAAAAAACGAGTTTCTTTTTGCGGGACGGCAATGAGCAGCAGCCAGCTTACCAGCCCATACGCCAACAGCGAACGGGTACGAAATGCCCGCCAATGCCACAGACTATTCAGCAGCCCGGCCAGCAGCAGCAGCGCAACAGGCAGTCCGGCGCTGTACTGCGTCAACAGGCTGTGCGGATAGTACAGCCAGCTTTCGCCCTTCCAAAAAGACAAGTTACCTTCCTGCGCACTGCTGTAAGCAACAAAGCTCGCCCAATGGCCAGGCCAGAGAAACCAACACAAAAGCACCAGCATTATCGGACCGGCTAACAGCAGCCAGCGCGGCCACTGCTGCCGCGAAATGCGTGGGCTTTCATGCAGGGTGATGAAAAATGTGATGCCTTCATTGAGCGCCATCCCGCCTAGCACAAACAAGCCAAAGTTATATTTGGTGAAAAAGGCCAGCAGCATGGCAAAACTACTGAGCAGCGCATAACGCCGGGTGCGGGATTGGTCTTCCTGGCAGCTGCGTCCATACAGCCACAAGGCGAACAAGGAAACGAGCAGGCCAGCGCCTTCCAGGTAGGCTAACCCGGCGTAAATCCATAACGGAAAGGCGGATAGGACAAGTAGACCGCTGACAAAACCGGCCAGCCAGCGGAAACGGCCGTTGGCTATCAAATCATACCCCAGGGCAAATGCGACCAGAGCTGCGGCGGCCAGATACACGGTACTCATCACGCGAGCAGTAATAATGGTGGGGGCTATCAGCCAGGCAGGTACCGTCAGCCAGGCGTGAAAGAAAGGATACCCGGCCATTTGATCCTGGTTGAGTGTGTGTTGCCCAAAAGCGGACATATCCCCATGCTGTAAATCATAGGCAAGCTGGCGTACCGGCAGCAGGTGAACCGCTTCGTCAAAATCGGGTGGGACGTCGGCGAATTGGCCGATAGTTTGTGCCGCTTGCCAGATGCCCCAGCCACCGCCCAAAAGGAGCAGCAACAACGTCAAAAACCAGCGATTAGTTTGCATCATTTCCCTCAATGATTATCGACCCTAACTGGTGACGATCATTGTCCAGCGACTTGCTGCTTTGCTGCAAAGGTAAACGCATAGAGGCAGGCCAGGTGTATAGACCAAGGCCCACCGTATAATTGCCGGCGGGTAGATCGGGCGGTAAAAGCAGTGAATACTGATCCTGGATGATTTCACCAGGATGCCATTGGCCGGTAGGCAGGCAGGGTTCGATGTCGATCTGGGCTGCGGGTGGGCTGTTTTCGTCTCCCGCATGATACAGATGCAGGAAGATGGTGTGATTGGCTGTGGGTGTGGCAATGGCCTGCCAGATGAGCGGAATGACAACGGCCGTTTCGGTCACACTGATCACGGGGTTGCCTAACAACTGGATGGCATCGCCAAACTGGGCTGTGGGTGAAAGGAAGGGATCTGCCGCTGCGGGAACAACATCTGCCGCCACGGTCCACAACTTATAATCGGTTGTGCCGATAAGCGGATTGACAATCGACTCAACCAGTTTGCCTGTAGGATAAACAGCCTGTAAAGCGGCCAGGGTGTCTGGAGCGGAAGAAGGATGGATGAGGTAATTTAACGGCCGTTCCGTTCGTTTTTGGTAAACAAGGCAGCCGGCCGGAAATGGGCGCACGGCCGTATCGTGCAGCAGCAAATCCAATGTCGGATGGGCCTCATTTATCTGATTAGGAACCAGATAAACAACGCCATCTACTAATCGTTCCCGTGCCAGATTGCCAGCCTGCCATTCGGCTACATGAAAATCGTTGAACAACTGCGGGTCATCTGCCCAACGAACAAAATAATCGTTGATGGTTGCTAGCAGGCTGAAGAGGAGGAGTAGGGCCAGGATACTGTAAGCCGTAGAACGTGAAACGTGAAATGTGTAACATGAAACGTGAAGTATTGTTTCTGCACCCAGGGCAGCGATGGCCGCCAGCGCCGGGATTGCGCCGAAGATGCGGGTGTAAGTTGGTGCGCCATCGGTGAGAATGACGGCCAGCAGCATGACCCCGGCCCAGGCAGCGAATATGATGGAAGACGGCCGTTTCCAATGCCGGATTAACGTGATCACACCTAACCAAAACAAAACAGACAAAAATGGGTCAAAAACAGGGCGTCCGGGCAGATTATGGCGGGCAATAACATCGCCGAAACCGGGGAGCGATAGACCGCCTAGCGTGTGCCCCAAGTTTCGCAAAACCGCCAGCGGTATGGACTTTGCTCCGGGGCCGAGGGTGTTGTAGGTGGTGATGCCTGCTCGTTCCGTGAACATGCCCCCATGACGTAAAAAGTAAAGACCCAGAGGCAGGAAGATGAGAACGGCCGTTCCCGCCAACAGCAAATACCAAACCAGGTACTGCCGCCAGGCCTGCCGCCGCTGCACCAGAACAATCCCCCAATAGGCGGCCGATAAGGCAATTGGAATAAGACGCGCCGTATCGAAGCTGTACAGAGAGAGACCCAACAGGCCGCCTGTACAGATGAACCAACCCGTCTTTTGCCGCTGCCAGGCCAACGCCAGGCAGCCAAATACGAGCAGGCTGGCCAAGGCGGGTAAACTGGACTCAAATCCCATCCGGCTGAAATGGACAAAGGGATAGGTGATGGCCAAAATAAGTGCGGCCAGGAGACCAATGTTGGCGTTTTGAGGCTGGAGACTGGAGATTTTATCCTTCGATTCCAGGCTCCGGTTTGTATTATCTAATTTCCAGATGGTGCGGTAGACAAAAAAGGCAACGGCTGTCGTCAGTGTCCCCACGACGGCCAGCGTATAGCGAAGGGCCAGAGGATCGGTTCCGGTAAGCCAATTGGCCAGGCGGGCCAGATAAACGATGGCCGGATGCATTCCGCCAAAGTTAGCCGCGTAGTAAACGGGATACACGCCGGCGGCGGCGCTGTTTCGGGCGACAACGCTGCTCCAGGCTTCGTCAAACCAGAGGCCCGGCGGCAGTTCGTTCAGCCGGTAAAAGCGCAGCGCAGCGGCTAAAATGACGATAAACAAAATTCGGCCAATTGATTGTTTCATGGCACAGTGACGTTGGGAATAGAAACGGCAGTTGTCCCATCCTTCAAGGACACACGCTCACTATTCTGGGGGTTGTACAGGCCGACGTTAAGCCGGTAATTTCCGGCCGGCAGTCCGGTCAGGTCAAGGTCGTGCTCATCCAGGACAATTTCACCGGACAGCCAGCCGGTTGTGGGGCGAGTCCAGGCCGCCGGTTCGCCATCTGATTGAACCAGAATTTGGCCTGTTTCGTCGATTAAATGAACAAAGACGCGGTAACTGATGGTTGTTTCTTGCTCCGCCTGCCAGACTAGAGAAATGTGTAAACGGCCGTTCACCCTCGTCAAGTTTGCCCCCAACAAAGTCGCCAGGTCGGCAAATGCGCCATCTTCCGGCACAAACGCCAGCGGTGGCGCTGTAAAAAGATGTTCTGGCGCATGAATGACCAGCGTTCTCAAATCGGCCGTCAGATCGCGGCACTGTTCATCACACAGAGAAAGCCGCCAGTGATACGCAGCACTGGCCAGGTTTACCGGCAGGCGAAACCCATGTTGTGCCCGCCACCGGTCGCCGGCCTGCCACTGTGTCGTTGGAAAATCATCCCGTACCGGCGGTAAATCAAGCTGCCAGGCGATGTTGCTGTCTGGTGCAATCAATTCCAGGCGAATGGTGGCATCGGTCGTCGGAGCTGCCTCGGCTTGCCAGGCTAATGTCAACAAGAAGGGATCACCTGGCGCGGCTTCAGCGCGATCCAGACTGTAACCAATAAGGTTGAGGTCGCCCCAGTCTATAGCCGCACTATATTGAACAGTAGGCTGGACCGGATAGTTGGGCCGGGTGATTTGTACTGTGCCCAGATCGAAGGATAAACGGCCGTCTACCAGCGGTACAGTTGCCAGCGTTTTTGTGTCAAACAGAATTAATTCAATGTGATATGTGCCCGGCGGCGTGCCGGGTAAGGGTTCTAGCAAATGTTGGGAATTGGCATATTCATCCGGTGACCAGGTTTGGGTGCGGCTCGCCCCGCGAAAGGCGCGGGGCGAGCCTGCGGTTTTCTTACTCCATATGTTCCCGTCCGGCCCAATCAGGCGCACGGTGTCGCGGAAGCTGCCATCAAGTGGTTGGCGGGCTTGCCAGTTTGCCGTAATTTGTAATGCGGCGTCGGCGGGCAGGGTGCGGCTGGCGATTTGATAATTGAGGAGGGCCATGTTGTTGTTGAATACGGCCGTTTCGCCCAGCGCCGCCAAACCGGAACGACGCAGCGGTGTTTGCATACGGGGTAGAATGAAGGTGACGACGGCGAAGAGGGTGAGCGCAAAAAGGGTTAAGATGAAAACCTGCTGACGTGTCCCGGCCATCTGTACCGGAGATGCTGCTGGTTGGGTTAGAGAATAGCGTTTGGCAAAGCCAAACAAACCGAGCGCGATGAGGCTGACCAGGGAAGTGAGAGTGGCGGTGGTACGCAGTGGTGTGCTGCCAAAACGGATGTCAATGTGATGCTCTCCGGCGGGGACAGGCAGTGTAATGAGGCCGGTTCCGGTGCTGGGCGTGATGGGTACAGGCTGATCATCGACGGCAGCCTGCCAACCGGCGTAAGCGAAGATGTTGGCGGTCAGGGTAAAAGGGGTGGCGGCGTTGATGGCGGCCTGGTAGTGTAATGGGGTTGGGGTGATGGATTGGAAAACGGCCGTTTCCGGCAGCGGTAAAAATGGCGTTTCGGCTGGTTCTTCCGGCATATAAGTGACGGTCAGCGGCAAGTATTCTCCTTTGGCTGTTGTGCCAATGGTAAAGCTGTCTCGTTCAAAAGTTTGCATATCGGCAATGGTCGGCGTACTCAAGCCAGAGCAGTAGCGAACATCCAGCCAGGCCAGGTCAGCCAGGATGAGCGCGGCGATGAAGAAAATGGCCAGGTGGAGGGGTGAAGGGGTGAGGGGGTGAGGGGGTGAAGGGGCGGCTGTTGTCTTGGCGCCGCCGGGCAAATCTACACTCGCGCCGATTAGCATGGCCAGCGTTAAGGCGGCCGGGCCAAGTAAGCGCCAGGGAAATTGGACGTATTCAATGAGCGGCAGATTGGCCCAAACTGGTTCAGAAACGGCCGTCATCAGGAATACGTAAACGGCCGTTGCCATTGCAAAAAAGAAAAGCTGCCGCCGCCGGCCATCATGGAAACGCCACCAACCGGCCAGCAATGACGGCAGCGCCAGCAGCAGCGGAACCAGTCCCAGGGCACGTGCCGGCGAAGGATTGATTAAATCAGGGTGAACGGTTTGCGGCGGCGCAAAAATTTCGCCAAGTCGTAGAAAATTACCCCAGTAAACGAACAGCGGCGGTACAAGCAGACGGTCACTGTGCACCAGGCTGCGTTCTACCAGGGCGGGCAGCCAGAAAAAAGCCGAAAGCCCTAAGCCCAGGATTAAGGCGAGCAATACAGGCCATACCTTTTTGAAGAAATGGATGGCGGGAGCATTGGTTTCCAGTCTCCAGTCTCTAATCTCCCACAACCCATATATTGCCAGCAGCGGGCTAAAAATCAGGGCAAAGACGTTGTGAGTGAGCAGGATGGCGGCATAGCTAAGGCTGGTAAGAAGGAGCCAACGCGGCTGCCGGGTGCGGGCCAGACGGCTCATTCCCCACAAGGCCAGCGGCAGCAGCGGCCAGGCCATCGACTCGGCCAGATTGCCACGAAAGTAAATGTCAAAGGCGTAGTAGGGCGCGTACATGTAGGCAACGGCCGTTACCAACGCTGCCAACTGCGAAAAATGATCACGGGAAAGCCGGTAAGCAGTCAGGCCGGAAAGGAATAAGCCCAGAGCCAAAGTCACGCGCAGTCCCAGGTTAAGATTTTGTACCAGCAAGCTGACCAATTCGGCCAGGTAATAGGCCAGCGGGGCATAGAAATTAAAAAAAGGAAACCCATATCCTTGAGCCATGTCTGGCGCCCAACGGCTGTAAAAAATGCCTTGTCGAAGCAGGTGGTCCAGTTGGGTCAGGCGCAGCAAATGGAACGTGGCATCATCGGCACAGGTCAGGCTGGGGCCAAACAAGGGATAAATGGCAACCAGGCTCAATGCCATGATGGTAACGGGAAGAGATAAATGGCGCAGCCAGCGGCGATTGGCAGCAGGGATGGGATCGGTACTCATTCGGTCGTTTTTACCTCAATTGAGGCGGGGAGGGTAATTGAATCTCCGGTTTGATCCTGGCGGGGCAGGCGGGAACCGGAACGGCCGTCATACATGCCCACAATAATCTGGTACGCACCGGGAAAAGCATCTGGTGGAATGGTCAGTATGTAATCATCGTGGACAATCTCGCCGGGAATCCAGCCGGTGGTGGGGCGTGCGCCATCTGCCGGAAGCCGGTCTTGCTGTGTTAGAATACGGCCGTCTGTTCCCAATATCTGCACAAAACCCGTGTAACTGGTTTCCAGTACCAGCTCTGGCCGCCAGTACAAGGTGAGGGAAAGGGAGTCGCCAGGAGCAAGTGTGGTCTGATCCAGGTCATAGGCCGCCAATGTCATCAAGTCAGCCAATCCTTGCCCAATCGGATTTACACTGGCCGGCAGGTCAAACGTATGCCCAGGGGCAGTGACGGGAATGGTTTCCAGAGCAATTGAAGTTGTTTCCCCGACCGCCGTCAGTTCCAGGAAAAAGGTGCAAAGCGTGTTGGTCAGAGCACGGCCGTTTTCAGCTAGAGGCAGCAAAGGCAAATCGTAGTCAGCGCGCTGTACCTGCCCAACCTGCCAATTCGTGTTGGGGGTGAAGTGATCGTCAACAGATGAGCGGGTCACAACACCCTGGTCGGCACAAGAAATTGAGACAACTGTCTGGTAATCATGCGCCGGGGCCTGGGGCGTGTACCAGTAAAGTGTCAGCGGCAGAATATCGCCGACCTTTGGCGCTGCCTGAGGTTGGTCAAATCCCAGCAGTTGGACTCCGGGGGCGAGGGTCGGCGATGTTCCGGCTTCTGTGGTGCGCTGGCCGATAGTCAGGGTGGCTGGCTCCGGGTAGTTGTGGGGGGCAGCGATGGTGAGTGTGCCCAAGATGTATTGGTTGCTCACTGGCAGTCCGGCTTCATTGAGAATGTCCAACCGCTGTCCGGTGGCTGTATTGTAGACAAATGTTACCAATTGATAGGTGCCTGGTGGTGTACCCGGCAGCATGTCGAGTGTGTGGGGGTCACGGCCGTACTCGTTCGCTTGCCAGCGCGTCACCGGCAGTCCGGCGGGGTGGAAACTATCCCCTTGACCATAGCGACGGCCGTTGGTCGCAATCATTTGCACGCTGACGCTGTACTCGGTTTGAACCGGCGGCAGCGCCTGCCAGAAAAGGGTCAGGTTCACCGGTTGGTCGGCCGGAATGGGCTGTTGTGGCCAATCGATGCCTAACAAGAGAAGTTCATCCCCGAAGTTGACTCGCGCCGCGGTATTGACGCCGGTTATTTGCTGCCCATTGAAGGCCGCCTGCCGGAAAATTGTGTCGGCCTGGTCGAGCCAGAGCGTTTTGAGAGCGAGCAGCAGCAGAACCGAGAGCGATATGGCAAGGACAACTTTTGGTTGGGCGGCCATCTGTTGGCCAACCTGGGGCCGGCTGGTTTGGCGGCGCGGCTGCCAAAGTGACAGGCCGGCCACAATAAGCAGCCCGCCCAGGCTGATAAGCGAAAGGGTGTTGGCGAAAATGCGCAGAGGGGTGCTGCCAAAGGCGAGTTGGAAACTATGGCTGCCGGCCGGGAGAACGGCCGTTACCAACCCATGCGGCTCCTGAATACCTGTTTCCAGCGGTTCACCATCCAGTGTGGCCTGCCAACCGGGGAAGGCGTACCAGGCGAATACGGCCGTTACCGGTTCCTGACTTTGGTAATGAAAAGATGTACGCGTAAACTGTTCCCAATAGTCATCAAAGGTAAACGAGTCTGGCAAAAGAGATGGGTCCAGGCGGTCAATATAGCCGTTGGCAGGCACTGCTTCGTAACGCGAGATAAGGCTGTCCGCTGCCGGTAATTCAGTTACAGTGCGCGGCAAATAATCGGCTGCGGCTGTTGTGCCTAACCAGCCGGTTTCTGCCTCAAAGTGGATTGTGTCGATAGGTGTGATCTGTGTTGGCAGCGTTGGCGGTGGACTGGGAAAAAGCCAGGGCAGGGAAAAAAGAACAATGGAGAGAGAGGCGAAAATCGAGAAAAGAGCGGGACTGCAGCCCGATTTTGTAAATCGGGCATCGAATTGCCAATTCGATTTACTTTGTAGAAGAAGGGAAAGTTGTGTTGTGCCCAGTGTGGCGAGCAAGGCCAGGCCGATGGTCGCCGGGCCGAGGAAACGCCAGGGAAATTGAACAAAGGCGAGCAAAGGGATGGCGTCCCAAACCGGTTGGCTGATGGGCAGGGTCATAAACAGGCAGCCGAGGACAACACCGGTAAGGACCAGGCGATACTGGTTGAAAGATCGGGCAGTACTGTTTTTTTTAAGGGGCAGCCAGGCAAACAGGGCCAGAATGATGTCCGGCCAGCTTAGGCTGCGGGGAATGGCCGGGTTAACCTGGGTCGGATCGGCCGTTTGTGGCCAGGATAGCAGCTCAGCAGGCGATAAAAAATGGTTAGCATATGTGAAATTGGCCGAATCGGTCAAGTTTTCGATTTGTACCTCATTTCTCTCGAAAAAAGCCGGCAGCCAGAAGAAGGCCGAAAGCCCCAGGCCGAGTGAGATGGAGGCGGAAAGAAGCGTGAGGGAATTGGTGAATGCCTGCCGGTGGTGGCGCTGCTGCCAAACCAGAAAACTGGCATAGCCAATGAGCAATGGCGTACCAATGAGCGCTGTGATGTTGTGGCTGAGAAGTAGCAGGGCATAACAAATTGTAACGGAGAGCAGCGCCTGGAAATTTGGGGATGCAGCTGGTTGTTTGCCGATTGTTTTGTGTACAGCCCACAAGGTCATCACGAGCCAGGCCAGCCCCCAAAGTTCGGCCAGGGCGGCCCGATGGTAGGTATTATAGAGGATGTAAGGGGTGTAGATAGTGGCGAGAACGGCCGTTACCCCTGCAATCCGATTATGCCAGAGTGCTTGTGCCCACAAATAAGCGCCAACGCCGAGAACAAGCAGCGCCAGCGCATAACTCAGTTGCAGCGAAGTGGCCAGAGTCAGCCCGGACAGGCGCAGCGGCAGACTGACCAGGTAGCTAAACGGCGCATAGTAGTTAAACAAAGGGAAGCCATAACCATATCCCAGATCGGGTGACCAGCGCGGATAGAAAACACCGCTGTGTACTGCACGTTCCAACTGGGCCAGGCGGTAAAAATGAAGCAGACCATCGCCGCGCCAGGGGACCTGTCCCCGGAGTAAAGGCTGCCCGGCAAGGAGAATCAGCAGCCCAGACAGTAGAACCGGCAGCAGCCATCGGGTTTTGCTAACTTGATGATTCACAGGATCCATATTTAATGTTTGATTGGCTCACGGCTGCTTTCGGAAATACCGGGTATTTTATTTCTTGGCGCAACCTTATCATCCATCGCGCTCCGATTCTAGCACGCCCAAAACCAAAGTAAAAGCATGAAGTAATTTGGCCAGACGCAAAATTCGTTTGGTGAATGATTTCATGGCAAAATTCCCACAATGAGTGAGTTTTTGAAACAAGTGGTACGGTGCAAATGGGGACCGTATTTAATTTTGCTGGTGATTTTGGCGGGAACGGCCGTTTCCTACATGCCATCCATTCACTTTGGCGCCATTTGGGATGATCCGGTCTGGTACGGACATGCTGTAGGTAAAATGTGGCCGCAAACCTTGCTGCCCTCAACCGATTTTCAGTTTTATCGGCCGTTAACAATGCTTTATGTCTGGCTTTTTTGGCAGCCTGACGGATCCTTTACTCTGGTCTGGCAGCATTCGCTGCAAATAGGCTTCCATTTACTCAATGTGATTTTGGCCTTTGCGATTGCTTTTCGCCTGGGGTTAAGCCGTTGGGCGAGTCTGGCCGTCAGTTTACTGTTAGCGTTTTATCCATTTGCGTACCAGGCCGTGGCGTGGGCTGCGCCGCAGCAGCCTATCGTGGGTTTATGGCAGTCAGCGGCCTGGCTGGCTTATTTGGCAGCGCGCCCGCTGCCAGGATCAGAGACAAAGACCCGGGACTGGAAGATGGGAGGAAAAGGGTCCTTAGGGATTGGTGTTAGCTTACTGTTTTTTTTGTTAGCTTTGCTGATGCAGGAGAGCAGTGTGGCTGTGGCGTTTGTGCCGCTGCTGTATGAGTTTTTTCTGCGACAGAAAGTCACAAGCTGGTCTTCGTTTTTGACGGTGCTGCGGTCGCCCGGTAATAAGGGTTGGGGTGCGGCGCTGGCTTACGCGGTGCTGGCCGGCATATATGGACTAATTTGGCTGGCAGTTCCGCGGCAGGCGGACATTACCCAGTTAGCATTGGAGCCGGAAACGGCCGTTTATCTGCTGCAAGGGTTGGTTTATCCGCTGGTAGGACGGCCGTTCGGTTACCAATCGCCGCTGCCGGTAGGCCAGTTTTGGGTGATAACGGCCGTTACACTGACCGTATTGTTGTCGTTGGCGGTCTGGCACAAACGGGGGCGGCTGGCACTTTTGGCCTTGATTTGGGTGGTTTTAAGTCAGGCTCCGGCTTTTGTGGGTTTGGGATTCAGTTATGTGGAAGGGGCGAGCCGCCTGCTTTATGCAGCGGCGCTGCCGATTGGGTTGTTGTGGGCAGCGGCTTTGTGGCCATCGCCGCAATGGCCATCGTCACGCTTGCGGTGGCGAGCGACCTGGCCTGGCCTGTTTTTGATTTTGCTGATTGTTGGCCAGAGTGTATGGCTGATGGCGGGCATGGCGCGGGATTTTGAACGAGGAACTTCCCATTTGAATGAAGCGATTGCGATGATGGCGCAGCCGTCCCGCGGACTGGAGGAGAACGGTCGTTTCTTGTTCATCAACTTTCCCGACCGTTACAAAGCTAAACAGCCGCCCTATCCCTTTGGCTATTGGGGGTTGACGTTAGCGCCGGCGGTGGTCGAATTGGCTGATTTTGTACCTCTGGTGGTAGGGGAAACGGCCGTATCCACTTCCTACAGCATGCCCTGGCTGGATTTGGCGGAGCGGGAGGCTGGCCCGTATCAGATTGATATGCGCGGTGTGATCATTCAACCGGGCGAGTTGGTCCAACTGGCGGCGGACGGCGCTGTGATTTATGTTTCCCGTTATGGGGCCGATGGTAGTTTCCAATTGCAACAGGTCGGTGCATTGGGACAAGTTGTGGGGCAGGCTGGTTGTCTGGTGCAGTTTGAAGAATCAATTTGTCTTCATGCGGTGAATTATGCAGTTGGTGAAGCAGAGATAGAGGTCATGTTGGCCTGGTCAACGGAACGGCCGTTACTCCCGAATCAAACGATTTTCATGCACTTGGGAGAGCCGGGTCAGCCGCCGGTGGTCCAGGCCGATGGCGACACCTGGCGCGGCTTACTGCCGCTGTCCGATTGGCCAACCGGGCGATTGGTCATGGAGTATCGCACACTGCCCCGTTTACAAGGTGATGGTCTGGCTTTACAAATTGGCGTGTACAATCGGGAGACCGGCCAACGATTGTACACGGATACGGCCGTTGACTATTTCAGCTTGCCGCTGGAATAACGAAAATCATAGAAGCTGCTTTGAGATATATTTAGTTTTTACGACGGGTAACAAATGTAACCACGCCACCAGCAATAAGCAGCAGTCCGGCAGCGGGCAGCAGCCAATCGGCTGGGCTGCCGGATGGAGCAGCCTCAACCGGAACGACTGCGGCCTGAACGGCATTAATCACTTCGGGCTGGCTGGTGGCCGGAGCCGGTGGCAACGTGGGCGGGGCAACGGCCGTTTGTGTTGGCACCGGGGGCTGCATTTCAGTTGGGGGCAGTGATTCTGTCGTTGTTTGGGGCACTGATTCGGCTGCTTCAGCCATAACTTCCGTGCCTGGCGGGACAG
>JBNKZT010000004.1:0-45908 GCA_050301775.1 Promineifilaceae bacterium (SeqCode) | reverse complement strand
TCAGCATAAATGCGATAGTTCCGATTACAATTTTTACTTGCATTCACATCTTCCTTTTCCGTAACAACAGTAGTCGCCAATTAGCAGTTTTTATTGATAAAGCGACACTCTTCTTCATAATTGGAATCAGCATGACGATACGAAATCCAACTATCAGAATTGACCAGGAATTGACCAGGATTATCTGGATCAACAACCTCATAAACCAAAGTCAATTTTAGCAAATCGGGCTGGAATTGTTCGACTCGTAACTCAGCATACGGATCAGGCATCACCGAATCCTTGAAAAAATTACCGTAGCGTTTTTCACCATTGTCTTGGGTAAAAACTTCACACTCATCCCATTCCAGTGGTAGTTTTGGATTGCCCACAAAATGGCAGCTATGAAGATACATGGCTGCCCTAAACTCATCCAGTGCCTCGGTCAAATAAGGATTACCGGGTACGTCCTGGCCTGGCGTATAAACGCCGGGAGTCATGTACTCGTAGGGCACACCTAATAGCACGCTTGCCCCTTCTTGCGGCAAAATCTCCTGGCTCACTTCTTGTTCCGCCGAACTTTCTACGCGGAATTCCGGCGAACCCATCCAGTTGGAAACAAACATGAAAGCCATGAAAAGGAAAGCAACGCTTAACCCAACGCGGCGGTCGGCATAACGACGGCTCTTGCCCACCTCAAAATAAGGCATGACGATAAAGGCCACCAGCAGCAGCGGGATAAACCCAACGACAAGCGTTTTGTCGGCCAACTTGAGCCAACCCTGAGACCAGGAAAGGTACCAGGGAGCCACCACATGCAGCGGCGTTACAATTGGGTCAGCATGATGCTCCAGCGGCGCATCCCAGAACCAGAGCGCGCCGGCAACTAAAAACAAGGTTGCCAAAGCCGACCACATGATCTCGCTGGTCAAAATATCAGGAATGAAGTAGGTGCGTTCATTTTTAGGCACACGCTTGGCCGTATCTTCGCCAATCGCTTCCCGTCCTGGTGGCAGCGACATACCATGCAAAACAACTTTGTAATAATGGACGAAGAAGAAAATTGCCAGGAGCAGCGGCATGAGCAGCACGTGGAATAGGTACCAGCGCAGCAGCCCACCGGCGCCCAATGAGGGCGCTCCCTGAAGGATAAGCAAAATATTGGCGTTAACGACCGCAGGCGCTGGCGCCGCTTCAGCCCCACTCAGGAACACAGTCAACGCCCAGTAGGCTAACTGATCCCAGGGCAGCAGGTAGCCGCTAAAACTGAGGAGAAGGGTCAGAACCAGCAAAATCATGCCGGTAGCCCAGGTGAATTGGCGCGGCTTTTTGTAGCTGCCGGTTAAAAATGTGCGCAGCATATGCAGCGCAACCACTAACACCATCACTTCCGCACCCAGGCGGTGCATGTTACGCATCAGTTGGCCCAGCGGCACATTGGCCAGGATGTTCCACATATTGGAATAGGCGGCCAGGGGGCTGGGCGTGTAAAAGATCATCAAGATGATGCCGGTGATGGTTTCCCAAACAAACATGAAGGTAGACAACCAACCCAGGCGGAAGGTCGGGTAAATGTGGGTGACTTCCGTGTGGTAGAAGCTGGGCCGGATATGAAGCCAAAAGCCATCGGCATGGGGGCGCAGCCGGGGATTGGGCCGGCGCGGTTCGTCGCCACGCAAGGCACTGCGAACATCGGTAATGTTCATGCCGGCGGTGATGCGTTCAACAGCTTCGTCGGCTTTGGCAATCGCCGCCTGTTTGAACCCCATTTCTTTTACTTGATCAACAAAGGTAGTCATGAATTAACTCCTCATCCTTTTTGCGTTATGGTTAGGGGCAGCTGCCTGTGAAGCTACACAACAAGTCTTGCGATGGCCCGGTCTTTTTAGAGCCTGTGTCAATACGCAGGAAAGCAGTACCAGCCGGTAAAACCATTGGTTGATAAAAATCATCAACAAGCGCTGATTCAGCCAAAACTTGTGTTTGATCTTCGTTTAGGGCTTCAACTTTGAAACGATCCAGGGTACGCGGGGCCGGCGATTCGATGCGACGGCCGTCTAGCCGGTACTTGGAGCCATGACAGGGACACTCGAAGCGGTTGTTAACCGGAATCCAGGAATAGATGCAGCCCAGGTGAGTACACACTTTGTAAATGGCCGCAACACCTTGAATCGGACCGGATTCATCGGAGGCCTGGTACATACGCTCTGCCCCATCGGCATCGGTTGTATCCAGATTCACTAACCAGAAACGGCCGTCCGGCCGATTGACCGGTTCAGCATTAATGTCGGGTACTTCATCAACGGGAAGGGTAAACGTGCCGCCAAATTCACCTTCACGGAACTTGGGAATAAGAAACCAGACTAAAAGGCCGGCACTTTCGGCGGCAAAAAGGGCAATAGATGCCCCCCATATATAATGGAGGAACTCGCGTCTGGTCACCCCGCCGCTGTCACCGGCACTAACTGCTGCATTTGCCATGTGGCTATTCTCCTGAATCCATTTAGTTTTCTGTTTTTCCTTACTTGAGGCGCTCACCCCACACCGGGGAGCATGACAAAATCTTATAACAATAGGTGACAAATGTCACATAAAATTTATCATTTTTATCACTTTTATTATAGCAAAACGAACACTGACGGCAAAAAACTCAGGAACCTGGCTTACAATCTGCCTTGTTTCTAATTTTTCTTAATAATTTTGCATCAATGTGGGTATGGATGAAGGTTAAATGGGGCAATAAAAATGGGCGCTGAGGGACTCGAACCCCCGACCCCTTCGGTGTAAACGAAGTGCTCTAACCAACTGAGCTAAGCGCCCTTGAGGAAACAGAATTATAGCGATCTGTTCCCATTCTGCCAATCAAATATTTGTTACTGGTAATCCGTAATGTGATTACCCTCTTTTTGCTCACTAAATACGCGGTAAGACAATGCTTTGTTGGTTTTGGTACTTGCCCTTGCGATCGGCATAAGACGTTTCGCAAATTTCGTCAGCATGGAAGAAGATGACCTGGGCGATACCCTCGTTGGCATAGATACGAGCCGGCAAGGGCGTTGTGTTGGAAATTTCCAGTGTGACGAAGCCTTCCCATTCCGGTTCAAAGGGGGTGACATTGACGATAAGGCCACAGCGCGCGTAAGTCGATTTTCCCAGGCAGACAGTGATAACATCACGCGGGATACGAAAATATTCAACGGTTTGGGCCAAGACGAAGGAATTGGGCGGGATGACGCAAATGTCGCCATGAAAATCAACAAAAGAATCGGGATCGAAATTTTTGGGATCGACAATGGCCGAATGTACGTTCGTGAATATTTTGAATTCGTTGCTAACACGAATATCGTAGCCATATGAAGAAAGGCCGTAAGAGATAACGCCATCTCGTACCTGCCCATCTACGAATGGTTCAATCATGCCTTTTTCTTGAGACATCCGGCGAATCCAACTATCTGCTTTGACACCCATAAAATTATATCCTTTTGTATTGATGATTGATTTTTCAACGTTTTACATGACTTCCGGCGCGCTCATGCCCATGAGGTCAAGGACACGGGCGAAGATCTGTTTAGCCGCACGGTAGAGGCGCAGGCGGGCCAGGCGCAGCGGTTCGGGAACGTCGCTGTGCAGGACGCGGCTGGCTTCGTACAATGGATGGAAAGTGGCGGCCAGTTCGTAGGCGTAGAAGGCGATATGGTGGGGTTCGTAGGTGGTGGCGATTTTTTCGAGCACGGCCGTTAACTCCAACGCCTTCCGCAAAAAGTTCAACTCCGCCTCTTCGGTCAGCAAACTCAAATCTGCGCCTTCATCAGCATCGGGCGCATAGCCAGCCTCAACCCACTTGCGGAAAATACCGGCACAGCGGACGTGTGCATTTTGAATATAGTAGACCGGATTTTTATCCGAATGCTCCACCGCCAGGTCCAAATCGAACAGGATTTCGCTGTTGCCGGAGCGGGAAATCATAAAGTAACGAATCGGATCGGCGCCAACTTCATCGACCAGTTCGTCCAGAGTAACAAACGTACCGGCGCGGGTACTCATCTTGACCTGCTGCCCGCCGCGATAGAGGTTGACGATCTGGTGCAGGATGGTCTGGACGAAACCGGGATCGTAGCCGAGCGCCTGGACGCCCATCAGCACCTGGGGCGCGGTGGCGTGATGGTCGGGGCCGAAGAAATCGACGACGATGTCGAAGCCGCGCTGAGCTTTGTGGTAATGGTAGGCGATGTCAGGCATGCGGTAGGTGGGTTCGCCGGACTGCTTGACCAACACCCGGTCTTTGTCATCGCCGAATTCGGTGGTTTTGAACCATTGAGCATTGTCTTTTTCGTAGACATAGCCGCGCTGCTGCAGCGTTTCCAGCGCTTCCCAGACGCGGCCAGTCTCGTAGAGGCTTTGCTCGTTGTAATAAACGTCGAAGACGATGTTGATCCGTTTGAGCGTGTCCTTCTGGCTCTGGGAAATAATGCCTTTAGCGTAGTTACCGAAATATTCGGCCGGTTCATTAAGCAGGGAATCGCCAAATTTATCGACCAGTTCCTGGGCGATGTCGGTGATGTAGGTCCCTTGATAATGTTCGTCACTTAATTTAACGTCTTGACCAAGAAGCTGCTGGTAGCGGATTTTGGTGGTTTCGCCGAGCAGAGTAATCTGGCGGCCGGCGTCGTTGTAGTAATATTCCAGGGTGACGTCGTAGCCAACGGCGCGCATGGCGCGAGCCAGGGTATCGCCCATGACGCCGCCGCGCGTCCGGCCAATGTGGATGGGGCCGGTGGGATTGGCGCTGACGCATTCGATCTGGGCTTTTTTGCCGTCGCCGAAAGTGGAACGGCCGTATCCCATTCCCTCCGCCAAAATCACTTCTACCTGCTGCTGGAGCCAACCCGTCGCTAGGCGTAAATTTATAAATCCAGGGGGAGCAACGGCCGCTTCCGCCATAAAATCAGGCAAAGTCAGATGATCGGCAATGGCCTGGGCAATTTTGATAGGCGCCATCCGCGCCAAACGGGCCAGCTTCATCGCTATCGGCGTGGCATAATCGCCAAACGACAGCTCGCGCGGCCGTTCAATCGTCACTTCGGGGACATCAAAAACCGGCAAAGCGCCGGCTGCTTGTGCTTTATTTATTGCATCCGTTACAACGGAAGCAATTTCGTACTCAATTCTCATGCCAATTCATTCCTTTCTGAAAGTCTGCGGCATTTTAACACGTCCGTCAGAGGGGCACAAACCACGTTTTGACAAAGACGCTTGCTTCAGCGGGAGCGAGAAGAACCTAACTTCTCTGCCACCGAGATCCCTTCACTAGCCACATATTAAAATAACAAATCGGCCCAAACCCCTTTACTTATTCAAATTCAGTTGAATTGAGTTTTTTTACACGCCTAACCAGTAATTCTGTTGCACCTTTGGCATCGGTTACACCAAGTACTTTGTTCTCAATTAAACCAGCTTTGCTATTTTCATACACTCTATACATCCCATAAGTTTGTTCCAGCAAACAAGTTACAAAACTCGACCTGTCATTTATATCAACAATCATGCCTTCTTCGTTAAGTTCCAAACAGGATCCCTCGCTTTGATGTGAAATTTGATATTTATCCAAAAATTGCGTAATCCATCTAGTGAATACATTTATATCCATCGCGTTTGTCTCACTGATCGTTGACAGTATGCCAAATTCAATAATCGACCTCCCGTACAACGGGAGGTATTAGGAAGCCCCCTCAAAGGGGGCATCTCCCGTCGGGAAAGCCCCGTTGGGGCTATTTAATCATCTATGTCCAAACGCATTTGTCCACTGTCTTGCTCTTCTTGGTCTCGAATATACTGTCGCACCGCCGCTTCATCGTATCCTACCGTACTGACACAGTATCCCTTCGCCCAAAAGTGCAACCCGGTCATCCGCCGTTCGTTCAACAATTCCCGATGGATTCGGACTGCACTTTTACCTTTCAGAAACCCGACAATATGCGCTACACTGTACTTGGGTGGAATACTCAGGCATAGATGGATGTGATCCGGCATCGCTCGGCCTTCCAGCAATTCCACCCCTTTTTGTTTGCACAAAGCTCGCAAAATGGTTCCAATCCTACTTCGTAGTTTGCCATAGAACACTTTTTTGCGATATTTGGGAATGAACACAATGTGATACTTGCAATCCCATTTCGTGTGTGATGAACTTTTCCATTCGTGCATGGTTATCTCTCCTTTCCCACGGGGCTTTCCCCTTTAGAGACTATCCCATACACGAGCCTCGCCGAAACGGTTGAACTCATTAGGGTCTCTCAGCCAGAGGCTGAGGTTTTAGAACATAATTAGGGTCTCTCAGCCAGAGGCTGAGGTTTTAGAACATAATAAATGTGCTGGACGAGTTAGCCGGGATGGGCATCGCGGTTGAGCCGGAGCGGGCGCAGTTGGATACGTTGGGACTCAACCACCTCACCTGGCACCGTGGTTTTACCGTGGACGGTGAAGACGTTTGGCCACGTGTATTGGCACAATTTGTAGACCATCTGCGGCAGGAAGCAGAACCGGAATGGCCGCCGGAACTGATTGAATCATTGCAGATGATCCCCAACTATTACCTGCATTACTTTTACACCACCGAACACAAACTGGGCGAGCAGGCAGCGCGGCCTCCCTCCTGTGCTGAAGCGGTGATGAAAATCGAAGCCGAACTGTTAACGCAATATGCGGAACCGGACCGCGTCGAGCCACCGCCCATTGTGTCAATATAGGGTGGGACACCTCAGACTCTGAATTTAGTGTAGAATTCATGGGTGAAGAGGAACAACATTATGACACAAAAACATGCAGGCAAAATTAGTGAAAATGGCACAAGCCCAACCAAACGGCCAGATCCCGAAGTGCGGTCTATGCAAAAACCACCTGTCCTGTTGATCCATGGGACAGGAAAACCATGAACATCGACAGCTACAAAGAACGGATACAGCAATCCTGTACGCCGTTTCCCGACCAGCAGTTCATCATTCAAGAGCTGCTCACTGAAGGAGATAAAGTAGCCTGTGCCTGGAAGTGGACGGGCACCCGTCTGGCCGATATGCCCGGATTTCCGACGTCGGGCAAATCCGTTGCTATATCGGGGTTGACGATTTATAGTTCTGTTAACGACCATATCGTCGGCCATTGGCAAATCACGGATCGGTTGGGCGTCTATCAACAATTAACCCAATCGTAAAAAACACGAAGGGAGTTCACGATGTCACGAAAACAACTTTATACAGTCGTTGGTGCAATTCATTTAATCTTTGGCTTTGGATTCCTGCTAATGACCCCATTGACAGTGGCCCTGTACGGCATCTCGCTGAATGAAACAGGTACACTGATGGCCCAACTCTTAGCCGCATCCGATCTGGCCAGCGCCGCCCTGCTGCTGGGTTTGCGCGACATGAGCGATTCCAAAGCAACCCGCATTATCAGCATTAAAGGGGCACTGGAATGGAGTGTGATTACGATTATTCTGCTGCTCTACTCAATCTCGGGACTGCTCAATTTTATGGGCTGGGTGTCGATCGTTTTATTTGCGGCAATTGTCTACCTGTTTGCCCGTGATGTTTCCCGGCAGAAGGATGCGTAAACGGCCGCTTCCTCTGGAATTTCCTCTGGAATAATTCCCCACATGGAAGCATAAAATGACCAACGACTCACGCCCGACACTACGCAGCTACGGATATTTGACCGGAATACTCATGTTAGGCATCTCAATTGGACTGCTGCTCTACCCGCTGCTAACGTATCCAGCCATCTGGCGATGGGCCTTAATTGGAGTGAGCATTGTTCTAATGGCTGCATGTGCCCCACTGCTGGGAAAACGCCGCTGAGTTGAGTCGTACGCCCACTACTGGCTACGCGAAATTATTGGCGAGTTTTTATGAGACGATACGGCCGTGCCTGAATGAAGACAGTGGCCCGTTCACCATCGTTGATCCGTAGAAAAATCCTCAATTCCAAGCATTTTCAAAAGCCTTCCCCCCCCTCTCTCTGGCGCAAAAAATCAAGGCGACGCCATCTAACGCAGCACAAAACCGCATCCCACGCAATCCACTGCATTAACACACACTACCCCAACCGTTTAGTGCTTTTCTACCCACAAAAACAGGATGAATGTCACTTTCTAATATTGTGCAATTATTCACAATATAGGCTGGTTTATTAACCCTGTTCGGCCGCTGCCCTTGCATCACGGTAGCACAATCGAACACCATTTTTTGGAGGCTTTCATGGGAGACCGATCAATTGCAGAAATCCTGCAAACAAACCCCTGGTTCCAGATTCTGGAACCACCCCTTTTTCAAAAGCTCGTCGATATTTCGACAATAAAAAACTGGGAGGAAGGTGCAACCATTTTCCGCGAGGGAGACAGAGATGACAATCTCTACCTCATTCTCGATGGGCAAGTTGCTCTGGAAGTGTATGTGCAGGGACACGGCCGTATCACGATCCTCACCCTGGGAACAGATGAAATATTCGGCTGGTCAGCCGTAGTGCCGGTCGAAGGAACCCGCACGGCCAGCGCCAGAGCAATGCGGGCTACTCAAGCCATCGCCTTTGACAGCAACGCCTTACGCCAGGCATGTGACGAAGACCACGATCTAGGCTATCAAGTATACCGTCGGCTGAACAACGTCGTCGCCGGCCGATTATCGGCAACCCGGCTGCAATTGCTGGACATGTACGCACGTAGAAGGGGGTAAACCATTCATGAATAATCAAATTCCTGTACCAGGAAAAAACGTTGTCATCGCCAAAGAAATGCTGCAAAACCTTTTTACTGCCTTGCGTGACGCCAATTACACGGTTGTTGGGCCAACTATCCAAGAAGATGCTATTGTGTATGATGAGTTGAGCGGCATCAAGGATTTGCCCATTGGCTGGCAAGACGTACAAGGTCCTGGCTCCTATCGGCTGGAAAATCAAGACAATGGCCGCTATTTTAACTATGTTGTCGGTCCGCAATCCTGGAAAAAGTTTCTTTACCCACCCAAACTAACACTTTTCAAGACCCATCAAAATGGAAATGGGAGCGGATTTGAAGTTGAACCCAATGAAGAAGTACCCCAATATGCGTTTATCGGCGTGCGCGGCTGCGAGTTGGCGGCTATCCGCATTCAAGACCGCATCTTCCTGGAATGGACCTACACAGAATCCCACTACAAGGCCAGACGGGAACAAGCTTTTATTTTGGCAGTTAATTGTGCATCACCGGGCGAAACCTGTTTTTGCGCATCAATGAAAACAGGTCCGCAAGTATCAAGCGGGTATGATCTGGCACTGACGGAGTTGGATGATACCTTTTTGCTCCATGTGGGGTCAGAAATTGGTGCCGAAATGCTGGCCGATTGCGATTGGCGTTTGGCCGGCGCGTTTGAATTGAGCCATGCCCGGCGCTTGATGTCCCAGGCAGAAGATCAAATGGGACGCAAACTAGAAACGCGCGATTTACCGGAGTTATTGTATGACAATCTGGAGCATCCACAGTGGGATGATGTGGCCGAACGCTGCCTTTCCTGTATGAACTGCACGATGGTTTGCCCCACCTGTTTCTGCTCGGATGTGCAAGATGTAAGTGATTTGACCGGACAAAATACAGAACGAGTACGCGTCTGGGATTCTTGCTTTAATCCTGATTTTTCTTATGTATTTGGCGGTAATTTACGGCCAAATATTCGTGCCCGGTACCGCCAATGGTTGACACACAAACTAGCATCCTGGGTTGATCAGTTTGGCATGCTGGGCTGTACCGGCTGCGGCCGCTGCATCACCTGGTGCCCGGTAGGCATTGATCTAACGGAAGAAATCGCGGCCATCCGAGGAGGGAAAGAATTATGAGCGCCACAACGTTGAAACATCATACGGCCACGCCGCTGGCTGACCCAATGACGGTGCAAACGGCCGTTATCAAACAAATCCGTTACGAAACCCGCGACATCGCTACCTACTCCCTCACCTTCACCGATCCGGCAATACGGGAGCAGTATCGTTATTTACCCGGCCAATTCAATATGCTTTATCTCCCCGGCTTCGGCGAGGCTGCTATCTCCATTAGTTCTGACCCGGGCGAACCGAGCACCTTGCTGCACACCATCCGCGAAGCAGGAAACGTGACAACCGCCATGTCCCACCTCAAAAAAGGGGACACAATTGGCGTGCGCGGCCCATTCGGCAGCGCCTGGCCAGTTGATCGGGCTGAGGGCAAAGATTTGATTATTGTGGGCGGTGGTATTGGTTTGGCCCCATTACGACCGGCCATCTACCATGTCATCCGCCACCGCGAAAAATATGGCAAAATCACCATTCTCTCCGGAGCCAGATCATCAACCGACTTGCTCTATCCTGAAGAGTATGACGAATGGCGCGCGCACGATATCGACGTACAGGTAACAGTTGACCGCGCCGATGAATCCTGGCAAGGTAACGTCGGCGTTGTGCCCATGCTGTTCTACAGCATGCGCCCCGACCCGCGCAACACAATTGTCTTCACCTGCGGCCCTGAAATCATGATGCGCTTTGTCGTGTATGAAGCGTTGGCTCGCCGCATTCCCAAAGAAGACGTTTACGTATCGCTGGAAAGAAATATGAAATGTGCCATTGGCTTTTGCGGGCACTGCCAATACGGCCCATTTTATCTGTGTAAGGAAGGCCCCGTGTTGAGCTATAACCGAATCGAGCCTTTCTTTGGCGTGGAGGAATTCTAATGCAAGCCGGACATAAACCAAGATTAGGTGTCTTCAAATTTGCCTCATGTGATGGCTGTCAATTGAGCTTATTAGATTGTGAAGATGAACTGCTGGCAGTTGCTGGAGCGGTAGAAATCGCCTACTTTGCCGAAGCCCGCCGACAAATGTTACCTGGACCATACGATGTATCATTGGTCGAAGGCTCCGTCACAACGGAAGAAGAAATTGAAAAGATCAAAGATGTTCGCCGTCAAAGCGGTTTTCTGGTTTCAATTGGTGCTTGCGCTGTGGCCGGTGGTATTCAGGCTCTACGCAACTGGACTGATGTCAACGAATATATTGACACCGTTTACGCTTCACCGGAATATATTGACACACTGAAAAAATCGCGGCCAATCAGCGATTTTGTACCGGTTGATTTTGAACTGCGCGGCTGTCCTATTAGCAAATATCAACTGATTGAGTTGGTTACTGCGTTACTTATTGGCCGCAAACCGCGTGTACCTTCGCACAGCGTTTGTATTGAGTGCAAACGAAAAGGAACTGTATGTGTGATGGTAGCCCAAGGTATTCCTTGCCTGGGACCGGCAACGCAAGCTGGCTGTGATGCGCTGTGCCCGACATATGGGCGAGGCTGCTATGGCTGTTTCGGGCCGGTTGATACCCCTAATCCCACTTCTTTAGGAAATCAATTTATTGAATTGGGGATGGATCGGGCGGGTGTGTCACGCGCTTTCCGTAGTTTTAATGGTTATATGTCGGCCTTCCGTGTCGCAAGTGACCAATTTGAGGATTAAAACATGACAGAAAAACGAATCAATGTTGATTATCTGGCACGGGTTGAGGGAGAAGGCGCGCTGCGCATCAAGATTGTGGAAGATAAAGTCGGTGATGTGCAGTTGAATATTTTTGAACCGCCGCGCTTTTTTGAAGGCTTTCTGCGCGGGCGCGGTTACCAGGAAACGGTGGACATCACAGCCCGAATTTGTGGCATTTGCCCCGTAGCGTACCAGATGAGTGCGGCCCATTCGCTGGAAAAGGCTTTGGGCATTACGCCGCCACCGGGTGTACGGCCGTTGCGCCGCCTGCTCTATCTGGGTGAATGGATCGAAAGTCATGGGCTGCATATTTACATGCTGCACGCCCCGGATTTCATCGGCCATGAATCGGCAATTACGATGGCCGGCGATCCGGCGTTACGGCCGTTAGTCGAACAAGGTCTGCGCATGAAAAAGATCGGCAACGATCTGATGACCATCATCGGTGGACGCGAAATCCATCCTGTTTCGGTCTGTGTCGGCGGTTTTTACCGTGCGCCAAAGCGGGCGGCATTAGAAGCGCTGGTAGCGGAACTGGAATGGGGACTGGAAGCGGCCGTTGACACAGTGCGCTGGGCAGCAACGCTGGATTATCCCGACTTTGTGGTTGAAAATTACGAGTTCGTGGCCACTTCACACCCCGATGAGTACGGCATTAACGAAGGCAACTTCGTCTCTTCCTCCGGCTTAAACATTCCGATGGAAGATTATGAAAAATACTTTGCCGAGGAGCATGTCGAGCATTCCAATGCCTTGCATTCCCGTTACTCTGAAGAAGGTAAAAGTTACTTCGTTGGCCCGCTGGCCCGCGTCAATCTCAACTTTGCTCAGTTATCGCCACGCGCCAGAGCCGCTGCCGAAGAAATCGGCTTTGTGCCGCCGGAATATAATCCGTTCAAAAGCTTGATCGCCCGTGGCCTGGAATTGGTTCACTCGTTTGAGGAAGCGCTGGACATCATTGCCAACTACGAACAACCCAACCCCAGCCGCACCATGCCACCGGCCAAACTGACACCCGGTGAAGGCTGTCATGGCACAGAAGCGCCGCGTGGCACGCTGTACCATCATTACAAAGTAGATGAAAATGGCCTGATCACATTTGCTAAAATCGTCGCCCCCACATCGCAAAACTTAAAGCGGATGGAAGATGATTTGTGGCAATATGTGCCCGGCGTGCTTTCGTTACCGTTGGATGAAGCGACGCTCCGCTGCGAGCAGCTTGTTCGCAGTTATGATCCGTGCATTTCCTGCGCGACTCATTTCTTAACATTAAAAATCGAGCGCGAATAGTTTGTTTAACTTTGCAGCGGCGCAAACATATTTTAACAATGGTTTGCGCCGCTGTTTTTTATGATGACAACGGCCGTTTTAGTTATTGGCGTAGGTAATATTTTCCGGGGTGACGACGGGGTCGGTCCGATGGTGGCGGCCCGGCTGCAGGAAATGGCGCTGGCTGGCGTGACAATCCGGGAACAAAGCGGGGAAGGCACATCTTTGATAGCCGCCTGGGAGAATGCGGCTTATGTTATTGTCGTAGACGCTGTACAATCGGGGGCCGAACCGGGCACAATTTACCGTTTGGACGTGACGGAAAAACCGATTCCGGCCGAATATGGCGGCCATTTTTCCGGCCATGCATTTGGGGTTGCCGGAGCAGTGGAGATGGCCCGGCTGCTAGGCAAATTGCCGCGGCGTCTGATTGTGTATGGCATTGAGGGGCTAGCGTTTGCCGCCGGGCAGGGATTGTCGGCTGAGGTGGAGGGTGTTTTGGAAACGGCCGTGCAGCAAATTTGTGGGGAGTTAACGGCCGTGTTGGCAAAATAAAAAGGCGCAAACCCAAAAAGTTCACGCCTTTGAAAAACACCAACCTATTTTCGAAAATAGGTTTATGGTGTGTAAAAACTAAAATTCCGAATCACATTCTGCCATAACTCCTCGGCTGCAGCAGCTTGAGCCGGCATATTTTCATCCAAAGGCGACAATGTCAATTCAAACGCGATGTCATTATGGACGACAAACGCTTTCCGGGTCAGCAATGAGCCAGGCCGGCTTTCAATAGTGACGGCTTCTTCGCTGTCCAACATCACGGTTCCCCAATTCATTTCCAGAGTGGAATTTGCATATTGCACAAATTGTTCCTGAGCCAATTCCGCCGCAGAACGGCCGTTTGCCAGTCCCAGATTGATAATGGTTAACTGCGCGGAAACCGGCTGCCCTGCCTCATCTACAGCCTGTGCCCCAGCTATCCCGGCATCTTCGATTGGGGCAATCGTTACCAGGCCATCGGTCAAACTCGTCGATTCAAATCCTTCCGCAAAAGAGAAGCAATAACCATCGGTATCATTTACCACCCTGTTGGCAGCATCTAATGAACTACAATTGTTAGCGCTGGCATCGGTTGCACAGGAGACACTTAAAACTACAAACAACAACAAGATTAAAATCAACGCCAACCCTTTCTTCTGATTCATATTTACCTTCCTTTACAAAGAGCAAAGTTTACATCGCACGGTAATTTCGTAGTGAAACAACCATTATCAGCCGATTTATACCATAATCGCGCTAAAAGGGATGTACAAGGCAATAATCGTAGGGCAGTCGTTCGGTTGCAACTCATCTGACATTAATCTACATCAGCTGGAGTCTGGCGAATTTTGATTTTCCCTCTGGGGCGTAAAGCGATTTGACAAATCGCTCTACACTGGAAAATATAAAAAACGCCAATGTCCAGTCCTTAATAAAAAGGCGCAAACCAGATCAGTTCACGCCTTCCACAATCATTCCCAAACCCGTACTAAACTGCGTCGCGCGTTCTTCGGCGTGACCTGCGAGACAAAATACCACCGGACAACAATGCCAAAATTCCAGCCGCACCTGATACAGCTAAGCCAGCACTTCCACCCTCTTGAACGCCTAATCCATCGATTGTAACGGCCGTAGGTGTTGTCGAACCATATTCATAAGCACCTATATCACAATATGCGCCTGATCCATAAGTCGTATTAGCTCGTACGCCGCCTCTTTGGTCCCGACTAGTTCCTGTATTGGCTTCTCCATCACAGTTGACCCCATCATCAGGAATGACGTCAATGGCCGGACCGCCGCTGACCAGGGCATGGGTAAACGTGTGGGGTTGTACTCCGTTCTGAGCCAGCGTAGTATTCAAAATGCCTCCAATAGCTGTAGGATTAGTACCGTCGCTAGTCGCAGTGCGATCCGTGCCCGATGGCGTAAAGCCACTAAACGCCTGGGCATTGGTCTGGCTGCTATCCCCAAACAGATTGTAATTATTCGCTGCCATTGTTGCCCCAACATTATCGACTTCATTATAATTTGTGGCTGAATTCCCAGAAACAAGGGACCGGTTAAATGTCACACTGCCAAAATAAGTAAGAATACCGCCACCAGCGCCAGCCGAATTACCAGATATAGTACTGTTGTTGAGAGTTAACGTACCAGAATAATTATAAATACCCCCACCATCACCGCCAGCCGAATTACCCGACACCGTGCTGTTATTCAACGTCATCGTACCACGGTTGACTATTCCGCCACCGTTCCCATTTTGCGTTGAGTTGCCGCTAATCGTGCTGTTGTTGATAGTCACCGTCCCGCCATCATTGTAAATACCTGCGCCATAACTGTAAGCCAGGGAACCGGCGCGGACAGTAACATTATTTAGCGTCAGATCGCCGCTGCCAGCCACGTATAAAATGCGGAAGGTTGCGCCTCCGGTACGCTCAATGGCCGCGTTATTTCCATCAATTGTGATGGGGCTGCTAATGGCCGGAAGTGGACTCCAATCCGGACCACTCACACTGGCTGGCGCGTAACCATACGTATTGCCGGCCAACGTAATGATGTCGGCCCCGCTGCCGGCAATACACTCACCAGCAGTCGCATATAGTTGGCTGTTGTTATTAGCATTGGTAATTGCCTCGACAAGCGAACATTGGCCATCATCAGCCAGGCCGGACGCCCCCGGCGTTACCGTGATAGTGGCCGCATGGACGCTGGGTGTGCTGCTTAGCGCCAGCAATAGGGCCGCCCCTGCCAACGTGGTTGCCAACCGCTTCTGAAATGTTCGCCGCATTTTTCGCGGCAAACTCCGCAGTTGATCATAAAAATACATAAAGCGGCGCAAAATTCGTTCACCTTGCTGCAAGAGCAAACTGGCTAACCATGGTTTCTCTTGGGCTTCAGCCAGTTGGGACTGCCATGCCGCCAACACAGCCTCATCGCCATTGTGCTTAACATTTATTGGTTTCATAAAATTCTCCTGTAAAAACTGCAAAGCATATTCATCCATCAATGAATATATTATCTTTGCCTCTCTCGAATAACCTGAGGAACATCCTTTAGAGCCTCATCGGGCACTACATACGAAGTCGCCAACAGCTCGTCGCCCCATTCCAGCATCTCCGGGAAACGGGCCGGTAAAATCTGAACGGCAAAAATCTCCTGGACCCCCTCCTCGAAACGTAGGAACGCCACTGTCTCACCAGTTTGAATGTTGACCACCCAAACGCCGCAGGTTCGCTCTTCCAGCCGGTCTACCAGGGGAATGCCGCTGAAGGTAGCCGATTCGCGCACCTGGGAGAGACCAATGAAGGCCAGTGGGCCAATGAAATCAATGCCGCGCGTGAAGCCGGGAACTTTGGTCATCGTTTGCCAACTGCGCTGCGCCAGGTCTACTTTGGCGATGCTGCCTTCGCCTGATTCCAGCAGCCACAATTGGTCTTGGTACAGCCGGGGGGAGTGGGGCATGGAAAGACCGCGCAGCAGGATTTCATTACTATCTACATCCATAAGGATGCCACCGTCTTTTTTGTTCTCTCGCCAACCGCCGGGGGTGTCGGTTTCGCCCAAGGTGGTAACATATTTGGGCTGACCATTGACCATGCACAACCCATTCAGATGGCAGCGGTCCTGCGGCGCGAGTTCGGTCACAAAATGGGGCCTCCAGCGGGGAATGAAGCTGTGGTCATCATCCAGTGTACACAGCGTGCCAAACTTGGTGTTGACCAGCCACAAAACGTTGTCGCTGCTCCAGGCCAGTTCGTGGATGTCGATGTCGCCGGTGACATGGATGCGGCGAGGAAGGTAGCAAGCATCGTGTTTTCCGTTGGGTTCCAGCTTGGGGGCAACGGCGGGCATGTTGCGGTAATACCAGACGGTGTTGCTGCCACCGACGGTCAGCCGGGAATGGTCGGCGGCGATACCCATAGGCTTGGCGAAATTGCGGAAATGGGTGTTGATAGTTCCGCCATCGTTACGGACCAGAATGACCTTACCAGCCTGGTAGGTGGAAACGGCCAGGCTGATATTCAATTGAGCTAGAATTTCAGGTAAATTGGAAGTATAAACGCTACGAAGAGTAGGCACTTCACGGCCGTTTTTAGAATTATCACTCATATTTCTTTGGTCCGGTCATTATACAGGGTCATTAACCTCCATATCCAACCAATTATATATAAGATTTCAAGAACCTGCCGTTTAGGTTTGGTTAAAACGGGTTTTCAAAAATGCCTCAGGTTATCGCTTTATAAAAAAACGACCTCGCCAACTATCCGTCGGCGAGGTCAGTATCGGAGCGATTAATAAATCGGAATTGAAGGATCGACCTCCCTGGCCCAGCGGTTGATGCCGCCATCCAGGTTAAGCAACTTTTTGAAGCCATGCTTCTTCAATTCGCGGATCACATCGGCGCTGCGTACGCCGCTGCGACATTGGACGATGGTGGTAACGGCCGTGTCCAACTCATTCATCCGCGCCACCACCTCCCCCTTAGGAATCAGTTTAGCCCCCAAGTGACTCAAATTAGAAATCTCCCACTCATGCGGCTCACGCACATCCAAAATGAATAAATCTTCACCGGCTTCCAACCGCTCCTTAAGCGCGACAGGTGTGATTTGCGGCACAACTTCCTCTTCCTCACCAGTCAGATACAAGCTGTGATCATGCGCGGGCATCCCACAGAACTGCTCGTAATCGATCAATTCCGTCAGTGTTGGGTTTTCACTGCACACCGGGCAGTTGGGGTTTTTGCGAAGGTTAACCTCGGTAAATTCCATATTAAGCGCATCGTAAAGCAGCAGACGGCCGATCATCGATTCGCCAATCCCTAAAATCAGCTTGATTGCTTCCGTCGCCTGCATCGCCCCAACCGTACCCGGCAAAATGCCCAGCACACCGCCCTCGGCACAGCTCGGCACCAATCCCGGCGGCGGCGGCTCAGGGAAAAGGCAGCGATAACATGGCCCTTCCTTCGCGTAAAAGACCGACAACTGCCCTTCAAAACGAAAAATGCTGCCGTAAACGTTCGGTTTACCCAACAAAACACAGGCATCATTCGTCAGGTAGCGTGTAGGAAAATTATCTGTGCCATCAATGATGACATCATACGGCGCAAGAATCTCCAGCGCATTGGCCGACGTGAGAGGCACTTCATAAGTATCAACCTGAACGTGCGGATTGATGTCGAGCATCGTTTCTTTGGCGCTTTCCAGCTTGAGCCGGCCGACATCTTTTGTGCCATGAATAATTTGGCGCTGCAAATTGGTATAATCGACCACATCATAGTCAACCAGACCAATACGGCCGATACCGGCTGCCGCCAGATACATCGCCAATGGTGATCCCAGGCCACCGGCGCCGATTAGCAAGACGCTGGCCGCTTTGAGCTTTTTCTGCCCAGCCATTCCCACTTCAGGCATGATCAGATGGCGGCTGTAGCGCTGCACTTCTTCGTGCGACAGACTGATTTCAGCCAGGGCATCGGGATGGATAAGTTCTTTTACTGTCATAAGATTCTCCAGATTACGATTGTGCAAGTATGCAAGATTGCAAGATTGCGAGTCTATTCACTTGCCTCTTGCACACTCGCCACTTGCATACTCGCCACTTGCGCACTTAATTTCTGACTGTTCGTCAGGCCGTAATTGACCTGTCGAACCTTGCCCAAGTCATCAACAAGGACGGTCGTGGGCAACGTGAAAACACCGTACTGATGCGCTTTATCGGGTTCAATATCCGTATCGATCTTCTGGATAATCAAGTTCCCATTCCATTTTTTTTCCAATTGCTCCAGATAACGAGCTTGCGTCTCACAAGGTGTACATTGATCACTGCGGAAATAAAGCAATAGCGGTTTACTCTCGTTACTTAACCCACCTAATCGCTTCATGTGGAAGGTCTTAAATGCAGTGTATGCGCCGGATCCAAAGAGTGCCAGAATAACGATGATAAGGATTCTTTCTATCATAACATTTAACAGAAAACAAAAACGATTAACGCCTGATCGGGCTATGGGCAAAGCCAGGGACGCCCAGTTTATTAAGTTGATAATACAGAAAGCAGCCAGCGCAAAAACCAAGAAAAAGATTTAGCGCCGCCAGCACAACGACCAGACCAACCAATGCCCAGCCTACGATTATTTGACCGGCCAATAAAGCCAGCACAGCCAGCGCCACCACTATGCCGCCAAATCCCTGGGCAAAGCGATGGGGTTCCGGGTTGTCGATAATGATTTGGGGCTGGATTAGTCCGGCTGGCTTCAGGCCGTGTTGATAGATGCGTTTGAAGAGAGAGAGGGATGGCACGGCCGTACCCACCAACATCACCCCGCCAACAAACGCAACCAGCCAAACACTATCCACCACAAAAGCAGTCAGCAATAATCCAATAATAAACCCCTGATTCACTTTCAACGCTGATTGATCAACTTTTCGACTCATGAGATACCTCCACGTAATTGCGTAGTGCGTTTTGCGTATTAAACTGCGGCCCCCAATGCCTGTTCCAAATCAGCCAAAATATCATCAATATGTTCAATCCCGACGCACAACCGAATCATGTCCGGTGTGACGCCGGCGGAAGCCAGTTCCTCGTCAGACAATTGGCGATGCGTCGTTGAGGCTGGATGGGCCGCCAGCGACTTGGCATCGCCGATATTAACCAGGCGGGTAAACAGCTCCAGCGCATCGTAAAACTTCACGCCCGCTTCAAATCCACCCTTAATGCCAAAAGTCAGCAGCGCCGATGGTTTGCCGTTGGTGTACTTCTGCGCCAATTCATAATAAGGCGAATCCGGCAAACCGGCAAAGCTCACCCAGGCCACCTGTGGATGATTTTGCAAGTAATTGGCCACCGCCAATGCGTTGTCGCAGTGCCGTTCCATCCGCAGCGGCAAGGTTTCGATACCCTGCAAAATCAGGAAGGCGTTCATCGGGCTGAGCGCCGAGCCGGTGTTGCGCAAAGGTACGGTACGGGCACGGGCAATAAACGCTGCTGCCCCCATCGCTTCAGTGTAAACGACGCCGTGATAAGAGGGTTCCGGCGTGTTGAGCATCGGGAAACGGACGGCATGGTCAGCCCAGGGGAAATGACCGCCATCGACGATGATGCCGCCCAGCGAGTTGCCATGGCCGCCCATGTACTTGGTCAGGGAATGGACAACGATGTCAGCCCCATATTCAATCGGTTTGATGAGGGCCGGTGTGGCGACGGTGTTGTCAACGATGAGGGGCACGCCGTGCCGGTGGGCCATTTTGGCCAGCGCCTCGATATCGACGATATTTCCGGCCGGATTACCGATAGATTCACAGTAAACGGCCGTTGTCCTCTCATCAATCAACGCCTCCAAACTGGCTGGGCTGTCATCGGCGGCAAAACGAGCCTCAATCCCCAACTTGGGCAGCATATGCTTGAACAACGTGTACGTGCCGCCATACAACAACGGCACAGACACTACATTGCTACCCTGCTCCGAAATCGTCAAAATGGCATAATGAATTGCCGCACTGCCGGCCGAAACAGCCAGCCCAGCAATGCCGCCTTCCAGCGCCGCCACCCGCTGCTCCAACACATCATTCGTTGGGTTCATAATACGGCTGTAAATATTGCCCGGCACAGCCAGATTAAACAGGTCAGCCCCATGCTGGGCACTGTCAAATTCGTAGGCCACCGTCTGGTAAATGGGCACAGCAACGGCCTTGGTTGTACTTTCCGGTGTATATCCGGCATGAATAGCTAAAGTTTCGTTACGCACAAAATTTCTCCTTCAAGATTAATCTACAGATTTTGCAGATGGCACAGCTTGAGGCCGCGACCAAACTTTTTCGTTATAAATTTATCACGCGCGGCGTAGCGCCATTGGTAGACAGACGGTGTCTTAGTCGCAGCGGGTCGTTGGGGTCAACATGCTCCATGAACAATTTTTTCCGGTCTATATGGGTTAATTTGTAGACGAGACCGAGCCAGTTATTGACAATCGCCCGACCTGTATCGCCCCAGGTATTATCCAGATGCGGCACAAACTGCGCTTCTGGGAACTCCGGCAAGACCTCGCCCCGTTTTTGGGCAGCTAACGCGCGTTGGATAAACCCATCAGCAATCACAACCGCTTCTGGCGAGAAGTAATTCTCCGGATATGGCGGCACGTCATCCCGTTCGCCATGCAGGTAACGCAAAACTTCTCGTTTGTATTCCTTGAGCAGGCTGTGAATATCATATTCAGGATGACCCTGAAAATAAATTATCCGAAACAAATCAGGACTGACCGCTAAATGGACGCCAGCCACCCGACTTTCCACCAGAATCTTCAAACCGGCGGCTTCCAACTGCGGCCGCGTAACCGCATTGTGGCGCGAATGGGGCGCATCAAAACGGGTGTTGATGTTACGAAGCAGCGGATGTTCCGGGTAAGCGATACGATGGCTGTAAACACCCCATTGTTTCTGCGCCAACGGCTGCCGGTCAATCTGATGCAGATGCTTGACCAGGGCGTGTGTCGCCAGGCAAGAGCACAACGTCGAGGTGACATTTTCAGCGGCCCAGGCCACGATTTCGGTCAGCGGTTCCCAGAAAAGTTCCTGATCCAGGCTGGGATTGGCCACATTGGCCCCGGTGATGATGAGCGCATCCAACCCATCGGCCTTTAGCTGCTCAAAATCGGTGTAATATCGTTTGATATACTGCTGCGTTTCCGGGCTGCGGGGCAAGCCAGGTATAGTGAAGGGATGAACATAAAACTGAGCAATAGGGTTGCTGTTGCCAACCAGTCGCATGAATTGACGCTCGGTGGCTTCAAGAGCAGCATCGGGCATCATGTTGAGCAAACCGATATGCAGCTCGCGAATGTCCTGAGATAACGCCCGTTCCAGGGTCAGCACTTCTTCACCTTGTTCGCGCAAGCGGGAGAAGGCCGGCAGCGGGGTATGCGCAACTAATGGCATTGTATTTTATCCTCGCTGCCACCGGCAATAGAGGGAACGATCATGAGTGTGTCGTTGTCGGACACGGCCGTTTCCACCCCATCTAAATAGCGCACATCTTCTTCATTCAGGAACACGTTGACGAAGCTGCGTAGTTTGTCACCCTCATACAAGTGCGGGCGCAAATCGGGATGTTGGCTGGTCAAATCGCTCAGTGCTGCACTCACCGAGTCGCCTGACACCTGGACGCTGCTTTGGCCGTTGGTATACGGCCGTAATGGCGTCGGAATACGAATTGTTATCATAAATAAAATCTCCTTTGTTTAATCTGCTTCTTCTGACACGAATTGCACGAATCTCACGAATTAGTCCTCATTCGTACAATTTGTGTCATTCGTGTCGAAAATATCAATCTACTCATCAAACAAGCCCGTGCTGAGATACCTTTCGCCCGTATCCGGCAAAATCACCAGCAAATGCTTGTCACTGCCTTTGCCTCTCGCCACCTGCACGGCCGCATAAGCCGCTGCACCAGAGGAAATCCCCACCAGAATACCTTCTTCCTTAGCCATGCGGCGGGCCATCTCCCAGGCATCATCATTCTGAACTTGAACCACACCGTCATACACCTCAGTATTCAAGATATCGGGGACAAAACCGGCCCCAATGCCCTGGATGGAATGCTTGCCCGGCGAACCGCCCGAAAGCACCGGCGACCCGGCCGGTTCGACTGCGTAAATTTGAATATCGGGGAATTGCTGCTTCAAGACTGTTCCAGTCCCGGTGATCGTTCCACCAGTGCCAATACCGGCCACAAAATAGTCCAGCCCGGTATCTTGAAAAGCTGCCACAATTTCCGGCCCTGTCGTTGTTTCATGGATGCGCGGGTTGGCCGGATTTTGAAACTGCTGCGGCATAAAATAACCATGCTTCTCGGCCAGTTCTTTGGCTTTGCTGATCGCGCCGGTCATGCCAGGGCCTTCCTCCGGCTTCACCAGCACCAACTCCGCGCCATAGGCGCGCAGCAGTGTTCTGCGTTCTATGGACATCGTTTCCGGCATCGTTAAAATCAGGCGATAGCCGCGCTGAGCGGCTACAAAAGCCAGCCCGATGCCCGTATTGCCCGACGTCGGCTCGATGATGGTATCGCCGGGCTTTAACACACCCCTTTTTTCGGCGTCAACAATCATGCTCAACCCAATCCGGTCTTTGACGCTGCCGGCAGGATTGTAATATTCCAATTTGACCCAGACCGTTGCCGAGCCAGCTTCGGTAACTTTGTTTAATTTGACAATGGGGGTATTGCCGACTAATTCTGTGATGCTATTTACCTTCGTCATGTTTTTAGTCCTTTCCGTTCTGTTTGAACATTAATTTGGGGTGTTCTGAAATAAATACAGTCATGTCGTCCGGGATGTCTTCTTGAATCCAGGAGTTGGCCCCGATGCTGACGTTGTTGCCAATGGTTATCGGTCCCAAAATCGCCGCGCCCATACCAATCACCACGTTGCTGCCAATGGTTGGATGCCGCTTGTACCCTTTCTTGAGCATGCTACCCTCTTTTTGAAAGTGCAATGCGCCCAACGTCACGCCCTGGTAGAGGCGCACGTTGTCGCCAATTTCCGATGTCTCACCGATGACCACGCCGGAACCATGATCGATGAAGAAACTCTGGCCGATGCGCGCGCCGGGATGAATGTCAATGCCGGTTGTCATGCGAATTTGCTCGGTAAGTTCGCGCGGATAAACAGGGACGTCAGATTGGTACAAAACGTGGGCCACGCGTTGAATCATTATCGCGCTCAGTCCCGGATAGGCCCGGATAATTTCGGTGTAGCTTTGCGCCGCCGGATCGCCCCGGTAAGCGGCGGCAACGTCTGTTTTCAACATTTCCCTTATCGCCGGCAGATGATTAAGCAGTTGGCCGACAACGGCCGTAGCCTCAGCATCAGTGGTTAAATAAGGCCGAACACCCTTGAAAAACAGATGGCTCAACTCGTTTACCCGGTGTTCCAATTCGGTTCTGTTTTCCGGCAAACTGATCCAACCGCAGTTCCAGTAGTTGGGAAAAAATAACTCGCGCAGCCGCCGGGCTTCTTCAAATTCGCAGTTCAAGTCACGAAACTTAACGGCCGTATCGGTGATAAACGGGTCTTGATCCGCCTGATAGGATTGCGCTAGGCGGGAAACGATCTCTTCGACATGCCTATAGTTCATAGGCGTGACTTCTTCATAGTTTGTCATGGTTCTTTCTAACGTTGGCATTTAACGAATCTCGACTTTTTCTTCGATGAAACCGGAGCGGTCGGGCAAAAGCTGCCAGGAACGGCCGTCACCCGCCACCCCATTCCGAATTTCCGTGATGAGGTAGGAATAGCCGGCAAATGCGGCCCAGGCCAGGTCGCGGGGCGAAGCCACCGGCGGCGAGTCGGGATGGCTGTGGAAGACGCCAATCACGTCCAGCCCCTGCCGCATGGCTTCCAATTCCGCCTGAATCCATTCCTGCTCATCAATGCGAAAGCGAACCCGCTTTTCTTCCTCGACCGGCCACACGTTTTGGGTAGGACGGATGGCAGCGACGATGTTGTTGTTGTTGACAACGGCTGTGCCCAGCAACAGCCCACATCCCTCATACGGGTACGAAGCCACACCATGCGCCTCAATTTGTTGTTGGATTTCCTTTGGTATGGTTAGCATAAGAAGCCTTTCAGCATTTCAGCTTTTTGCTGACTAGCTGACCGGCTGAAAGGCCGACCAGCTAACAAAAAACGCCTTCCCTGAAAGTTAAGGAAGGCGCTGGTATGCTTACCAGTCCTTGTCTTATCTTTCAGTACAAACTACTGGGGTAGTTTCGCTGCCGGAATTAGCACCTGCCCTGTTCTCGGTATATAAATTCCCGATTACAGAATGGTTGCTGAGGTCTCAACGGGCCGTTCCCTCAACCTCTCTGGATAAGATGGACATCATCTATTAAATTGTTGCCCACTATCCTAGCAGAAGCCCGCAGGAATGTAAAGCGGCGAATTTAACCAATCAATCATCAAATAGATTGGTTAATCCGTCTCATTCCAAAACGATTGGCTGAGGTATTTGAAACCGCTGTCCGGCAAAACGGTGACGATGACTGCATCGCGCAGGTCGCGTTCCTGAGCATAACGCACAATCGTAGCCACCATTGCCCCGGCCGAAACACCAACAAAAATCCCTTCGGTGCGAGCCAGTTGGCGAGCCATCTCATGGGCATCTTCCGTACGGACGGAGACATTTTCATCGGCCAACGTTTCGTCGTAAATGCCAGGCACGATAGCCGTGGGCATATGCTTCATGCCTTCAATCCCGTTAAATGGGCTGTCGGGCTGGATAGAGACAAAATAAATATCGGGATTAAGTTCACGCAGGCGGCGAGTGTTGCCCATGAAGGTACCGCTCGTCCCCATTCCGGTGATGAAATGGGTGATCGCGCCATCGGTTTGCTGCCATATTTCGTTAGCTGTGGTCAGATAGTGGGCCATCCAATTGGCGGGGTTGTTATATTGGTCAGCGTGGAAAACAGACGGATCACTCGCTTTGATGCGCAGCGCTTCTCGAATCGCGCCATCGGCCCCTTCTGCCGGGTCGGTGAAAACGAGTTCCGCGCCATAAGCCCGCAAAATCGATTTCCGTTCCGGGGTGACGTTGTCGGGCAAGACCAATCTGACGCGGTAACCGCGGGCTGCACCAAGCATGGCATAGGCGATGCCGGTGTTGCCGGAAGTAGCGTCAAGAAGGGTCATACCAGGACGCAGCAAACCTTCCCGCTCGGCGGTACGGATGATGTTGAGCGCCGGCCGGTCTTTAACGGAGCCGCCAGGGTTGAACCATTCCGCTTTGGCAAACAGGCCGACGGAAGGATGTAATCCAGCCATTTGGGCTGTACGCTCTAATTTGAGCAGTGGGGTATTTCCGATTTGGGCTTCAAGGGTGTGGGCGACACGGCCGTTTACCGGCGCAAAATGGGGTTGAGCAGGCAAAAACGCAGAGCGATATTGAGTTGGGGTATGAAGTTGTGACAACATGATACAGGTTCCTAAAATAATGCTTGAGTTGGTAGATGCCTGTAAACAGGCAACAAAAAAACGGTCGCAGCTACAAAATAAGCATTCACGACAGCAACAAAATTCGTTGCTTCGCGAGGGTAGCTACCACCGTTTTACCTAATCAAATCTTTAGGCTGAGACGAAGTGGTTAGCCCCCTCGCCTCATACACCTGCAATATTGCCACATATCCATTAGTTTCTCTCAATAATTTGATAAAAATATCAATTGCTAAAAGTATAGCAAAGGCGATCGTGATGTCAAGTTAGAATTTTGTTAACCGAAACATACCAGTTAAGGCAGTTTCGAGAAAATAAATAAGCATTCAATCCGAAACTGCCGCAAGCGACTTCCGAAAAATGATAAAATCTCCCTTGAATATTTTTCAGAAGTCGCCTAACGCTCTGTTGAATAGATGCGGCGGCCGGACTAAATCTTACCTGCCGCTTCACCCTCCAACAAATTTAGGGTTCAACTTTCACTTCCCTTCTGCGATTTCTTCCATTACAATAATCAGGGAACCCATGAACCGGTAAGGAAGGAGCAGGTAACGTGCCCGATCTAAGTGAATTACGCCGACAGATTACTGACCATTTCAATGAAGAAGAGTTACGTGCGCTTTGTCTTGACCTGAACACGGTCAGAATTATTAGTCCCGCCGCTCAATTCATTATTTTATGACTTCGCGGATGAAATAGACGGGTTTGTTCTGGCTTTCGTAATAGGTGCGAACGTTCATTTCGGCCATCAGGCCAAAGACCAGGAATTGGGTTCCCAGGATGATGAGCAGGACGGCCAGGAGGAGTAACGGCCGTTCTCCAATCTGCGTGTCATGAAAAGCCTGCATCCCCCGCGTTAGTCCGGCCCAAAGCTTGGTGCCGGCCAAATAGCCACCCATAATCAGGCCTAACGTACCTGACACAATGCCCAATTGGCCAAAAATATGCATGGGCCGGTCCAAATAGCGGCGCAGAAAAAGGACCGTCATCAAGTCGAGGATAACGCGAAACGTGCGCGAAATGCCGTATTTGGAATCACCCGCCACTCGCGGCCGGTGATTAACCGGTACTTCGGCCATGCTAAATCCGGCAAAATGGATCATTTCCGGGATGAAGCGGTGCATTTCACCATACAAATGCAGTTCATCAACCACATAATGATGAAATGCCCGCAAAGAGCAGCCCCGGTCGTGCAAATTCACGCCCGTGCTTTTGGCAATCAGGCCATTGGCAATTTTCGATGGGACTTTGCGCAGCAAAAAAGGGTCTTGTCGATTCACGCGCCAGCCATTCACCACATCGTACCCGTCACCTTCTTCCAATTTTGCCAGCAGTGCCGGAATATCCGCCGGGTCGTTTTGGCGGTCGGCGTCCAGCGTGACGATGACCTGGCCTTGGGCATGGTCGAACCCGGCAGCAAACCCGGCTGTCTGGCCATAATTACGACGGAAACGAACAGCACAGATACGGCCGTCTTCCTCATGTAAGGTCTTCATCAACGCAAAACCGCCATCACTGCTGCCATCATCGACAAAAATAATTTCGTAATCCAGGTTCTGATCAGCCAACGCACGGGTGATTTCTTCGGTTAACGGCCGTAAATTCTCAACCTCGTTATAAACCGGAATGACTAAACTTAAATCTTTTGTGGGCATAAAAACAGGTTCCTCGTTAAGCAACGTAGCCCATGCCGCGTAGTTTTTCCATCACTAGAGCCTCTTCCTCAGCCCCATAAACCAGGTCATTATGATCATCACTGGTCAAATCACTTTCGACAAACTGCACCGGATTGTCGGCGTTGAACGAGTCGGTAAAGGCCTGGGTTAGCACCTGCCCATCCATATGATCGGGCACAGGCAGGCCCATGTAATGCAAAATCGTCGGTGCTAAATCCATCAAACTGGCTTCTTCCAGTTCCAGCCCCACTTTGACGCCCGGCCCTTTCAATCCTACAACCCCGATCATGTGATGATGGCCGGTTTGGCCGGTGCTGGGTTCGGTGATTTTGTTGGAACCAAAATCAGCATGACCAAAAGAGACAAATTTGGCCCGGTCGGTGTGCAAAACCAAATCGGGCAGGCGTTCGGCGCTAACCCCGTGAAATACATCTTCCCGCTTATACACCTGGTGAACGACCTGACCATCTTTGGGGTCGATGAGTTGTAAAGCGGCCTGGGCAATTTCGTCCCGCAATTGTTCATAATCGGCAGAAGAAACAGCACCAAACGGCCGTTGCCCCTGAACATTCAAATAAACCTGGCCAAAATTACCCACCGAAAACGCCCGTGTCCGCGCCCAATCGACATCATTGAAGGACAGGAACACCTTGCGCAGCATTCCGCCGCCGCGCCCCCGCTTCACATTTTTGCGCATCCCACTCAGGCGCAGCAGCGTCAGCCATTTAAGAGCATTAATCGGTGTCACCCCCAGTTTGAAAGCCAGTCGCTTGAGCAAACTCAGCGGTGTGCGCTTGAACTTGAGCCAGCCATTGGCCGCCAGCCAGTTGTTGATGTGGAAGAATTTGTGGAACGGGCCAAAGCCATGATCGGATAAAACGACAGTTAAGGCATCATCCGGAACCAGCGCCAGCAGTTCACCCAGCAACCGGTCAACGGTTTCGTAATAATCCAGAATTGCAGGCACAACTTCGGCCGCCTGCGCCGCATCGTGCATGGGATGGCTTTTGTCCAGCAAATGCCACACTTCATGCTGTAAATTGTCGGTCGTCTCCATGACGTAGATGAACAAATCCCACGGTTTGGTTTGCAGCAAATATTTGACCGCCTGGACGCGGTCAATTTCCATTTGCTTGCAAGCACGCACAAAGCGGGCCGGGTCGCTGCCGCGCCCTTTTTCAGACATATGCAGCGGAAATTGGCCGGTTTTTTGCGTAACTTCGTCTTTTAAAGCCGGCGGATAGGTGTATTCAACGTCGGCACTGGGGGTGAGGAAGGAGCACAGCATGAAGCCTTCGAGGGGCTGCGGCGGATAGGTCATGGGCAGGCTAACAACACCCGACTGCCCACCGGCCTCGCCGACAATGTCCCACAGCGCGGGTACGGCACGGGTACGGCCGTTGCTGACCATAATCCGGTAACCATCCTTCTCCGGATAAGTAAAATCAACCAGCCCATGCTGCCCCGGATTACTGCCGGTAGAAAATGAAGCCCAGGCCGATGCCGATACCGGCGGAATCGTCGAACGCAGCCGCCCGCCAACCCCATCAGCCAACAATTTTGCCAGATTGGGCATTCGGCCCTCATCCAACCAGGGCTGCAATAAATCAAACGTAATGCCGTCCAACCCAAAAACGGCCACTTTTCTTTTAATCGCTTTTTCAACACTCATTTTCACATTCTGTCTGTCAGGGCGCCGATGGCCCCTCATCTCCAATTGAAAGTTTTTTGGCGCGGGAAGCCCGTATCATGGCCGATACGCTCTGGTACGCATACATGAGGCCGCCTACAATGCCTGCCCCAAAACGTAGAAAGTAAAAAGCCAGTGACATGGCAATCGCCCCGGCGGTAGAAACGCCAATCGGGACAAATAAAAATTGGTAAACCCCTTCCCGTACCCCCAATCCATTAAACGAAAGCGGCAGTAAATTAAGAATCGCAATGATGGGAACAAATAAAGCAAAGACAGCCAGTGGCAAATCAATGGATAAAGCACGGGCAATAAAATATTGCACTACCACCAGGCTTAATGTAAACGGCAAACTAATTAATAAGGAGTTAAGCAAGATGGGCAAAGGGTACCGATTAACCGTTTCCACCAACTGTTCCAATTTATCATATTTTGGCAGTTGTTGAACCCTGGGGAACCGCTCAACTAACATGGCCAATGGACGGCTCCACCGAAAAAGCAAGAACAATATGGGCGTTCCGATGCTTAACAAAGCAATGAGTATCCACAAGGCCGGGGGGAGGTCAACGGCCGTTACATGCCCCAAACTGTTCCAAATCAAGGCCACCAGCGCAATAACCGCCGATCCCAGCAAGCCCGTCACCCGATCCATCACTACAGAGCTTAGCGCCTCAGCCCCCCGACCAAAACTACGTCGTAAGCTGACGATTTTGACAAAATCGCCGCCAAACCCGGACGGGATAAAGTTGTTGGCAAAAAACCCAACAAAATATAAATAAGTCAAATGTCGAAAAGAGGGCCGATCATTCAGCGAGTGCAGCAAGGTGTACCAACGATAAGCACGGATAACGATGTTCAACAAAAACAGGAGAAAGGCAGGCAAATACCAGGACCAATTCATCCCTGACAACGTGCCCAGCACCTCATCCAGACCGGCGCGCCCAATAAGCCAGATTAATAAAACCAGACTCAAGAGTATTTGCAGAAAACCACGCACTTTCTTATTCTTTAGCATAAGCGAGAGATTATAGCATATCAACATTTTCATCGGTATCTTTACCACAAATCGCGGAAATTCCGTAGCTTACCCGCCGCGACAGGGTTATACAACGAAGATATGAACATTTCAGTAATTATGACAGTTATGAACGAAGGGGATGCGATACGGCCGTTACTCGACTCCCTGATCCAACAATCCCGCTACCCGGACGAAGTCGTCATCTGCGATGGTGGCTCCAATGACAATACGTTGGCGGTTTTGGACGAATACAAGGATTGGCTGCCGCTGCACATCCTAGTTGTGCCCAATGCCAATATCAGCCAGGGGCGCAATCAAGCCATCGCCGCCGCTGCCGGGCCAATCATCGCCGCCACCGATGCCGGTGTCATTCTCTCACCCTATTGGTTGGAAGATATTGTCAAACCCATCGAGGCCGGGGAAACGGCCGTTGTCAGCGGCTGGTTTGAAGCCGATCCCTACACCGATTTCGAAGTCGTCATGGGATCAACCGTTCTGCCAACCCGCAGCGACATCGATCCGGCAACCTTTTTACCTTCCAGCCGCTCCGTCGCCTTCCTCAAATCGGCCTGGGAAGCGGTTGGCGGCTACCCCGAATGGCTCGATTACAGCGAAGATTTGATTTTTGACATGGCCCTGCGTGATCAATATGGTCCATTTCCGTTCGTGGATACGGCCGTGGCCTACTTCCGCCCCCGGGGCAGTCTGCGTGCCTTTTATCGCCAATATTACCGCTATGCCCGCGGCGACGGCAAAGCTGACCTGTGGCGCAAACGCCACGCCATTCGCTACGCCACCTACCTCATCGGTTTACCCCTCATTTTGTGGGCCATTTGGCGCGAAAAAATCTGGGGCTGGCTGCTCCTCGCGGCCGGTGTGGGCGCCTACAGCGGACGCCCGGCGCAGCGCGTGTGGGAAAACACCTGGGGTTGGCGGCCGCCGGCCCGCATCCGCGCCCTGGCCCTCATCCCCATCATTCGCTTCATCGGCGATTTAGCCAAAATGATTGGCTACCCCGTGGGCCTCTGGTGGCGCTGGCGGAACCGTGAAAGGGTGAAGGGGTGAACGGGTGAAGGGGCGATAAGCCACTTGCCACTTGCAGACTTGCCCACTTACCCCTTACCACTCGCATACTTGCAAACTCCCCCCCTTGCGTTATAGTTGATCCATCCTGGCCGGCGATTTTCGTCGGCTTTTTCGATTGAAAATACGATGCGAATCAATACGAATCCCAAGCCCAACTATCCCCGCCAAGGGCCATCCTGTTTATTGGTCATTATAACGGCTATCGCTATTGGCATTGGCGCCTACATCATCACCAATCAGGAAGAGGTCCGCGACGCTATCATCCCCACCCCCATTCCAGAGGCAACCCGCTCGGCCACCGAGTACGCTTTGCTGGCCGACTTCAGCGAACGAGATGGTTCATTGGTTGAAGCGGTTGAGTATTATGAAACGGCCGTACGCCTCGACGCCACCAAACCCGAATTCTTCATCCGGCTTATCAATTTGTTGGTAGAAACGGGGGACCCGGTGCGGGCGCTGGAAGTGGCCGATCAGGCCACTGTGTTGGCACCGGACAGGGATGAAGTATGGACGGCCGTTGCCGCTGCCCACATCGCTAATGGCGACCGTCTTGTCAACATCGGTGATCCGGTTGGCGCCAGTTTAGAATACGCCCAGGCCGTACAATCAGCCGACAGTGCCATCGCGCTCAATGACAAAAATGCCACGGCCTACGCCTACAAAGCCGCCGGGCTGGTGCTCCCCCAAGACCCTAACAAATATGAACGTGCCCAGGAAGCAGCCGATTACGCCGTTGCCCTGGAACCGGACAACGCCATTGCCCGACTGTATATGGCCATCACACTGGAACTACAAGCATACTACCCGGCCGCCCGCGAACAATATCAATTAGGCATTGATGCCGATCCGACAATGACCGATTTGTACATTGGACTGGCCTACAACTACTTTGGCACCGGCAGCACCGCCGAAGCCGTTTTGACCTTTCAAGATGCCATCGCCAACGACCCTACCAACGCGGCTGCCTTTGATGGGTTAGCCTACATGTACTTACAGCTTGGCGACATGCCCCTGGCCAGGGAAAACGCCCAACAAGCCATTGAATTGGATCCCAATATGGCCCGCGCTTACGGCCGTTTAGGTGAAGCCTATTTCAAAGAGTTTAACTATGATAATGCGATTGAGGAACTGGAAACGGCCGTACAACTCTACGGTGAACCTAACGACCTCAACGCCCGCTTCTTCAACATGCTGGCGACTGCTTACATCCGCAAAGATTTAGCCTTGTGCCCACAAGCCATTCCCCTGTTTGAATCCGTTGCCAACACCAACTCATTTGCCCGCGACTCCGCCCTGGAAGGATTAGAAGAATGTCGTTTAGCCTCCCTGGGAACAGCCCCGTAATTTATTCTGGCACTCCCCCTACCTAACTGCTAACAAACGCTTGACAACCCAATTGACTACTGATAAAATGCTGTCTGTCGAGTTAGCACTCTAAGCGTATGAGTGCCAAACCCCTATAAGTTGTTAATATTTTTATAACACATAAAGAAGGAGCATTGGGTATGTCTATTAAACTCAAACCACTTGCTGATCGTCTGGTTGTGGAACCACAAGAACGGCAGGAACAAACACCCTCCGGGTTGGTTCTGCCCGAAACGGCCAAAGAAAAACCACAAGAAGGCGAAGTCCTTTCTGTTGGTCCTGGCCGCCGCGATGATGATGGCAAACGAATTGATATGGATGTCACGGTTGGCGATACAGTCCTGTTCGCCAAATATGCCGGCACCGAAATTAAAATCGATGGCAAAAAACTGCTGATTCTCAAGGAATCTGATGTTTTAGCAATTGTTGAGAAATAAAAATTTAAGGAGATTATTAAATGGCTAAACAACTCTTATTTTCGGAAGATGCCCGCCGTAAACTGAAGAAAGGGATTGATACGGTAGCAACGGCCGTATCCACCACCCTCGGTCCCAAAGGACGCAACGTCGCCCTGGACAAAAAATTCGGCGCACCCACCATCACTCATGACGGCGTTACAGTCGCCAAAGAAATCGAACTGGAAGACCCCTACGAAAACATGGGCGCCCAGCTCTTGAAAGAAGCAGCCACCAAAACCAACGACATTGCTGGTGACGGTACAACCGCCACCGTCTTGGCCCAACACATCACCCACGAAGGGTTGAAGAACATTGCTGCCGGCGCCAACCCCATGCTCCTCAAGCGTGGCATCGAAGCCGGCACCGCCGCTTTAGCTGCAAAAATCCGCAGCATGGCCATCAGCATCGACAGCAAAGACGAAATCGCTTCCGTCGCTGCTATTTCCGCCCAGGACAAAGAAATCGGCAACCTCATCGCCGACGTCATGGACAAAGTCGGTAAAGACGGCGTCATCACTGTTGAAGAATCACGCGGTCTAGAATTCGAGACCGAATACGTCGAAGGTATGCAGTTTGATCGTGGTTACATCAGCCCCTACTTCGTCACCGATTCCGAGACCATGGAATCCGTGATCGAAAATGCCTACATCCTCATTCACGACAAGAAAATCAGCTCGGCTCAGGATTTAGTACCGATTTTGGAAAAACTGGTCCAGATCGGCCAGAAAAACCTGGTTGTCATCGCTGAAGATATTGACGGCGAAGCATTGGCCACCCTGGTCCTCAACAAACTACGCGGCATGATTAATGCCCTGGCCGTAAAAGCTCCCGGCTTCGGTGATCGCCGCAAAGCCATGCTGCAAGACATCGCCGTCCTCACCGGTGGCCAGGTCATCACTGAAGAAATGGGCCGTAAATTGGAAAGTGTTCAACTGAGCGATTTAGGCCGCGCTGCCAAAGTTGTTTCCACCAAGGATGACACCACTGTTGTCGATGGTCAGGGTGATGATGCCCAGATTAACGGCCGTGTTGACCAAATTAAAGTAGAAATCGACCGCAGCACCTCTGATTACGACCGTGAAAAACTGCAAGAACGTCTGGCCAAACTGGCTGGCGGCGTCGCCATCATCCGCGTGGGTGCAGCGACAGAAGTTGAACTAAAAGAAAAGAAACACCGCGTCGAAGACGCCTTGAGCGCCACCCGCGCTGCTGTGGAAGAAGGCATTGTCCCCGGCGGTGGTGTGGCTTTGCTCAACGCTTTGTCGGCATTGGATGATGTCGTTGTCCCGGCTGGCGACGAAACAACGGGTGTCAACATTTTGCGGGCTGCTCTGGAAGCCCCGATGCGCAAAATTTCGGAAAACGCCGGCCAAAATGGCGACGTTGTCATCCAAAATGTGCGCCGTGCCCAGGCTGAAAAGAAAGACAACCGTATCGGCTACGATGTGTTGAGCAATGACTATGTTGACATGGTTAAAGCTGGCATTATTGACCCGGCCAAAGTGACCCGCGGCGCGTTGGAAAATGCGGCCAGCATCGCGGCGATGATTCTGACAACTGAAGCATTAATCACCGACATTCCGGCGGAAGAACCACAGATGCCAATGGGTGGCGGCGGCATGCCCGGCGGTGGCATGGGCTTCTAAAGAAGCTGGGCTTCTAAAGTCTAAATAACTGCTGATTAAATTTGAAAGGCCTTTCTGGTACTAGTCCCAGAGAGGCCTTTTCTTTTGTCGGGAGATTTTGTACACTAGCCTGAGTAACCATAAATTTGATTGTACAGCAAACGGAAACTCGTTATGGGAAAAAATCTAGTTCAAAAGCTCTTACCTGGATTACAAAAGATCCAACTGCCTGCTGAAACAAACGCAACAGCGCAAGGCCAGCGCGCCTATGAAATTGGATTGGACACTGTTGATTCTTATAAAAGCGATCCCAAAGTCCTGGTTGATGCGTTGGGCACATTTCAGTCGGGGCAGTCACGGCCGTATACCTGTGCCGGTATTGCTTATCTTCTGGTAGCCGCATCGCGGGAACAGGATGGCTCTTTTGACCCCATTGGATTAGATGCGGCGATGACCTGGCTGGAAAAAGCACAGGAAACTGAACCGGACATCATGCTGATCAACATGATAGAGGCCTTGATTTATTGTTATAACGGCCGTTTAGACGATGCCCGCCTGGTGTTAGACTACTTACACCAGCAAAGCCCCGACGATTATTATCTCAACGTTGCCGAAATGGTCCTGGCTCAACAGCAAGGTGAAATAGAAATTGCCGGCTTGTGGTACGACAAAGCCGTCAAATCGGCCATCAACGTCCCTCAAAAATTGCGCCTTCAAGCCCGTATGGGTAATTTTTATCTGGAAAAAGGCGTCCATGACAAAGCCCTCGTCATGTTCAAGGAAGCCGCCCACTTTGATAAAGACAATTACGAACTATGGCACAAAATCAGTCTCATATTTTTTCTTCAGGGCGAACTTGAAGAGGCCCAGCAGTATAATCAACGCGTTTTGCGCATGAACGATTATCCGCCCGCAAGACAAATGGAAGCTAAACTCAAAGAAATTTTAGGCACCGATACGGGCATGTTGGGGAAATTATTCGGCCGTTAGCTATCTGGCGTTTTATCCAAATCATTGAATTGGGCTAAAAACGAAAGCACTTCCGTCCGAACCTGCACCGCTGAAAGCCTGCTGGTGTCCAGATAAAAATCACAATGCCGGCGCGCATGGCTTAAACGTTGGTGCTGCTCCTCCAATCGCTGCCGGGAACCTGGGTTTTTAGGGCGACGGGCCACAACTGTTTCATAATCTACATCGAGATAAATGAGAATATCGGGTTGAGTGAGCTTTTGCCACATAGCCGGCACATAAGAATGCTCCTGGGCCGGCTGACGTCCCTCGTAGCCGGCAGCGTTCAGTGCTTTAGCCAGGGTACTTTTCCCCGATGCGCAGGGACCAACAAGCGCAACTCGAAGCGGTCTATCAGTTTGGCTCATTCAATTTATAATGGCAGTTGCGCATCCAGCCGCCGGACGCCATCCTGTTGATTGGCAGTCACAGACGCCACAAGCACACTGATATCATCCCGGGGACGGCCGTTATCCCGTTCCACAGCCTCGGCCAATAAAGTGTCGGCAATTTGACGCGGATCACAAATATTGGCCTCTATCATGCGCGCCACCGCCGCCAGCGGATCATACCGCTCATTGCCGCTCAATGTGCCCGCGTGACGCAAGCCATCGGTAAAAACGACAATAATCGCGCCATTGACGATGGGCACTTCGGTAATAACCGGCTTTACATGGCGGCGCGTCCCCACACTTTGCGAAGGATCATCAAGTAAAGTCAAGCCGCTTTCCGGTGTGTACAAAAAAACAGGCGCTTCATTATTACGCGAGATCACAAAAGTTTTAGTATCGGCGTCAATCGATAAAATGTTGAGCGTGGCGCTGACTTTGCCTTTACGATAGGCGTAAAGATAATCATGAGCCGCGCGCGCCGCGGCCCCATCGCGTACCCCTTCGGCCAGCAGTTGGATCGCCTTGCGGGCCACCACATTGCTGATGTTTTTGGCCGATTTACCACTGCGCTGGCCATCGACCAGAACCAGGGAGATGCCGCCATGTGGCCGCTCGATCATCTCCAGCGTATCACCACTTTCGCTGGAGGCATATTTTCCAATTTTAGAAACAGCAAAATGAACTTCCATAACGGTTGATTATACACCGAGACCGGACAGGCTTCACAAACCTGCGCAACGACAACATGAACCCTTTCCTAGAAAATCGGTCAAATCCAGTTGGCTGTTCTATACTTCAGGCAAAACAAACTGCGAGGAAAACGATGAAACAATTAGCGACACTGGGCGGGGGCTGCTTTTGGTGTTTGGAGGCCGTTTATCTGGAACTCCAAGGTGTTGAAAAAGTAGTTTCCGGCTATGCGGGCGGTTCGATACGTAATCCCAGCTATCGGCAAGTGACGACCGGTACGACCGGTCATGCTGAAGTTGTTCAGTTAACCTTTGACCCGGGCAAGATTAGCTACCGTGAGATTTTGGAGGTGTTCTTCACCATCCACGACCCGACGACACTTAATCGCCAAGGGGCTGACGTGGGTACGCAGTATCGTTCAGCCATTTTCTACCATGACGAGGCCCAACGCCAAATCGCTGAAGCCATCATTGCCGAATTTGACACAGCCCACATCTGGCCGAATCCAATCGTCACGGAGGTGACCCCACTGGATGTTTTTTATGAAGCGGAGGATTACCACCAGGATTATTACCGGCAAAACAGCAATCAACCCTACTGCAACATTGTTATTTCACCCAAAGTGGCCAAGTTTCGCCAGAAATTTGCGGCAAAGCGGAAAACGCCGGCCTAATCCGTAAGCGGAATCACGTCGCCGAACAGTTGAATTTGCTTTTCGCGGTCAAGGATGAAGTAACGGCCGTAGTCGATAAACGTTTGCGAATCTTCTTCCCGCCAATCTTTCTCATCCATATCATTCCTAACTTATGAGACGCGGATCGACGCAGAAGGCGCGGAATAATCCGTGTTTATCCGTGTCCCAGATTATCGTTGCAATCGCCAATCCAGCGCCGTGTGGCGCTCCGTCGTTTTGTTGTTTTTGACGGCGATGGCGATAGCCCGGCGTGTGCCCACCAGGATGACCAGCTTTTTAGCGCGGGTAACGGCCGTATACAACAAATTCCGCTGTAACATCATATAATGCTGCGTCACCACCGGCATCACTACACAGGGATACTCGGCCCCCTGGCTTTTGTGGACGCTGATGGCATAAGCATGAACCAGTTCATCCGCTTCCAAAAAATCATAGACCACCGGCGCGCCGTCAATACTGATCGTCATCGTCTGCATCACCGTGTCCAGTGCCGTAATCCGGCCGATGTCGCCATTGTAGACGTTCTTGTCGTAATTATTGACCGTCTGCATCACCTTGTCGCCGACGCGGAAAACGCGCCCGCCCAGCCGTCGCTCCGGTTTACGGCCGTTGCCCGGATTCAAATGCCCTTGCAGCAGCATGTTAAGATTGGTCACGCCCAGGCTGCCGTTGTACATCGGCGACAATATTTGAATGTCGTCCAATGGATCGAAACCAAACTTGTGCGGCAGGCGGGTCTTGACAATGTCTACCAGCAAATCGGCCGCTTCGTCCGGTTCCGGTTTGATGAAGATGAAAAAATCGTCGGCGTCAGGCCGGGTTTCGGGCATGAGGCCCTGGTTGATGCGGTGGGCGTTGTGGATGATCAGCGATCCGGCGGCCTGGCGGAAGATGGTTTGCAGGCGGATAACGGCCGTTACCCCCGACTCAATCAAATCACCCAGCACATCCCCCGCCCCCACGCTGGGCAGTTGGTCAATGTCGCCCACAAGGAGCAGGTGGCTGTCCGGCCCAATCGCCTTGAGCAAATTGTTGGCCAGGATCAAATCCAGCATCGACGCTTCGTCAATGACGAGCATGTCGGCGTCGATGGGCTTGTTTTCGTTGCGGCCGAACCCTTCACCGGGATTAAATTCCAGCAGCCGGTGGATGGTCTTGGCTTCCCGCCCCGTTGCTTCGGCCAGCCGCTTGGCCGCTCGCCCCGTCGGCGAGGCCAGGGCGTAGGTCAGCCGGTGGCGGTCCAGCAAATCCAGCAGCGCCCGCAGCGTCGTCGTCTTGCCCGTCCCCGGCCCGCCAGTGAGAATGGTGACTTTGTTTTTGATAGCAGTCTGTATCGCTTCTTCCTGCTGTTCGGTCAAGGAAACCGGGGATTGGAGATTGGAGACTGGAGGCCGATCACGGATGACGGATGACGGGTGACGAATGACGGCCAACCGGCTCGTCGGATGGGCGATCATCTGCTGCACCCGCTTCGTCACCCCAATTTCCGAATAATAAAACGGCGTCAAATAAACGGCGCGTTCTTCTTTGAGGACTGCGGGTTGGGGACTGAGGGATGAGTGGGGTTGGTCGCCACTTGCCGAGGAACCGGAGGTTACCTGCCACTTGCCACTTGCCCCACCGATTTCATACGTGATCGTTTCCCGCTTGATGAAGTCGCTGGTTTCGAGCTGGTTGATCACGGCCGTTACCTTCTCCGTCTCAATCCCCAAAATCTCCGACGCTTCCGGCTCCAACTCCTCCTGGGGCACGTAGACGTGGCCTTCCTCGGCCATCCGGTTGAGCGTGTAAGCCACCCCGGCCTCGATGCGCCCCGGATCGTCTTTGGCCAGCCCCAGCGCCTGGGCGATCTGATCGGCCGTTTTGAAGCCGATGCCGTACACATCCTGCACCAGCCGGTAAGGCGTGTTCTGCACCACCGCCAGCGATTCATCGCCGTACTTTTTGTAAATTTTGACCGCCAGGTTGGTGGAAACGCCGTGCGATTGCAGAAACAGCATCACGTCTTTAATCGCCCGCTGCTCGTCCCAGGCCTTGATGATTTGTTTGACCCGTTTTTGGCCGATGCCCAGCACCTCTTGCAGGCGCTTCGGTTCGTAATCAATGACGTCCAGCGTCTCTTCACCAAACCGGTCCACGATCCGTTCGGCCATGACCGGGCCGATACCGCGAATGAGGCTGGAGCCGAGATACCGTTTGATGCCTTCGGCCGTTGCCGGGCGTGACTGTTCGCACAATTCGGCCTGGAACTGCCGCCCGTGTTTGCTGTGCGACACCCATTTACCGGTTAATTTCAGGTGTTCGCCGGGATTCAGCTCCGGCAAATTGCCCACGACAGTGATCAATTCATCCCGGCCGCTGGCGTACTTGAAGGGCAGCATTCCCCGGCTGTCAGGTTTTAACCTCAGGACGGTGTAGCCGTTTTCCTCGTTGTAATAAGTAATCCGCTCCACAGAGCCGGTGAGTTGATCTCGTTCGGACATGGGGGCTATTGTACCGCGGATTTCATTAGGGAACTTATAGCGTTTTAAAAAAACCTGGCAATTTGGAAGCCTATAGCAATGCTGATGAATTAGAACAAGGATGAGTTTAATATAAAAAGGGTATTAGGATAAGCTTCATCTGTGAATCAAAATCTAAACTCAATTAACTGTGAATGATTTTGCATGAAACTTAAAGCCTTTTTTATGTCTGCCCTAATATTCTCAATATCATCATTCCAAATAACTAAACTTGAGTTTGAGAGACGGCCAATTAATTCTTCCGCTGTCATAATCTTTGCTTTAAGAAGCTCAATACTTGTTCGTATATTTGAAGCAGCTAGTTCATATTTTAAAGAAGGCACATCTGATATTTTAGCTAATTCATCAATTTCTATAAGTGACTCATAAACTTGTATAAATGATTCATTAAGTCCAATCATTGTTGAAAGCAAATCGACTTTGTCATCGTATGTATCTGCCATATTCTTCGCGCCATAGGCCGTTAATTTCATAAATTCTATCGTGCCTGATGTTATTACTTCATAGATTTCAATTAGTTTATCTGTAAATGAAATATGGGATCTATACTTATTAAATTGATCGAAGGTATCTTTTCCAAAATTTTCGAATTTTAACGCTTCAACCAACCTATTCACACTAATCTCAAGCCAATATTTCACCTTACCATCAATTTCCAATTGGTCCCGCGCTACTATCTGCACAAGCCGGTGGACTGCAAGCATATCCTCGTCGCGTTGCAGTAAGGAGTAGCGCCGTAGTACGCCAATGGCCTCATTCAGTGCCAGATCGTCAGCCATGAGCGCAGCCAGTTCCTCCGGCAATGTCTCCCGGCGCTCCTTTAGCAGCGGCAACGGTATCTCCTCCGGGGCCAGGAAACAGCACAGGTTAAACAAGGCAATCGCCGCCGGGTTCTGGGTCCGTACCTGCTGGAAGGAAATCTCCCAGGTCGTTGTAATCGTCGCGTGATAAGCATCCGGCGCTGCCGCCTTTTCCCACAACCGTGCCCGCTGCGTCGCCAGCAGCCGCCTGTACGCCGTCAGCATACAGCCCGTCGCCTCCACATAGGCCCCGGCATGTTCCAGCGCCAGCGGCAGGTAGCCCAACTCCTCCGCCAACCCTCGCGCTTCTTCCTCTAGCTCTTGCGCTCGCTCTAACCCGGCCCTTTCAAACAAAAATTTCACCGCCTCCTGGGGCATGAACACATTCACCGCCAGCACCTGGGCCGTGCCCCGCCAGTTGGGGTTACGCGAGGTAATCAACACCCGGCCCGGCCCGGTGTGCGGCAGGTAGGCTTGTAGGACTTTGGGCGCAATCGTATCGGCATTGTCAAAGACCAGCAGCCAATGGGCAGCGTTCTCTTGAACGCCGCCGCCTCCTGGCGCGCCACTCCCTTCCAACCAACGGCGCACCAGCGCCGCCTGGGCCACCTGCTCCGTCGTCTGGTCTACTGCCAGCCCCAACTCCCGCCCCAACTGGACCATATCGGCGGCCAGCGCCGCTTCCTCGTCGGCCCGCAGCCACCAGATCAGGCCATACTCATCCCGGTGGCGGTGGCAGTATTCCAGCGCCAACTGCGTCTTGCCCACGCCGCCCAGCCCGGCAATCGCCTGCGTGATCGCCGTCGTCTCCCCGGCGGTCAAGTTGTGATGCAGTCGGTCCAGCAAATCTTCCCGCCCGGTAAAGTTGGGGTTGCGGCCAAAGGGCAGGTTGGGCGGCGGCAGCAGCGATCCCCAACTCAAATCGGGCTTGGCTTGTTTCACCGCCGCAACCAGCTCCGCAATCCGATGATGCCGGTCACAATAGGCGACCAATTCACGGGCGTTGGCCGTTTTTCCCTGCCCGCCTAAATCATCATAATCAAGGCCCAGATCAAAACAGAGCGTTTTCAACTCTTCCTGGTTAAAGTGTTCGGCAATTTGCTGGCGTAATTGGGTTAATTGAGATCGTTCAGGCATCCTGGCTGCTCCTTTCTTTGAATGAACATTACCATTGTAACGGAACTCGGCAGCGCTGGGAAGTCCAGGCTTTTACCAAAGTACGTCCTTTGTGATTGTCACCCCCGCGTAGGCGGGGGTCTATCTCGTGAAAGCAAGTGGATTCCCGCCTGCGCGGGAATGACGTTTTTCTACTTTGGTAAAAGCCTGTCTAAACGGCTTTCAAAATGGGTCATCTGTGATAATATTCTTGACGTGAATTAATGAATATCAGGAGCCTGGACCATGTCTGAATCTATGCGTATCTGGTCGGAAATCAGTTTCAATTTGCTGTATCTGGTTGGTATTTACTGGCTGGTCATTTTGATGGTTCGTCGTCGTGACAATGTGATGGCCGGGAAAAAGCGGCTGGCCAGCCTGTTCATCTGGTCCTTTGCCCTGTTGGCCCTGGGCGATACCGGTCACGTGGGCTTCCGCGTCTGGGCTTACGCGCTGGGTGGGCTGGAACAAACCATCAGCCTGTTCGGCCGCGAAGTGGGCCTGGTCGGGTTGGGTGCGCTGGCCACCTCGATTACCGTCACTCTGTTTTACGTCCTGGTGCTGGTTATCTGGCGCGAACGGTTTGGCAAGCCATACGGCTGGTTTGGCTTCCTCCTTTTTGCCGCCGCCGCCGTCCGCTTCCTGATCATGCTTTCCCCCAACAATGAGTGGAACAGCGTTGTCCCGCCGCAGCCCTGGTCGTTTTACCGCAATCTCCCGCTGATGATTCAGGGATTGGGCGCAGCTTACCTCATTTTGCGCGACACTCGTGCGGCCAACGACCGCACTTTCACCTGGGTCGGCCTGATGATTTTGACGTCGTATGCTTTTTACATGCCGGTCATTTTCCTGGTGCAGCGTTATCCGCTGGTGGGTATGTTGATGATTCCCAAGACGATGGCTTACGTGGCGATTGCGGTGATTGCTTATTTGAGCTTGTTTAAGGGGAAGGAAACGGCCGTTGCCGACAACAGCCGTCCAACCGCCACCGCCACACCTTCAAACCTGTAAGGAAAATCGCCCCATCAATTATTCAGCGTGTGCAGGGTAGGGGTCAAATCCAATTGAGTTAACATCTCGGCCAGTTCATCATGGGTCAAGGGACGTTTTTTGCCGGCAACGGCCGTTAACGCCGCTTCCATCATATTGGTGCCAAAGGAACGGCCGTCCAACACCGGCGTCGTCGTGAGAACATGCGATACGCCCCGCTGGCGGAAAAGCGCCATATCCTCTGGTGTGGTCGTATTGGTCACGATCACTTTCCCCTCCAAATCGTCGGGCATATGTCGTTTTACATAATGACAATCCCCGGCTATCACAGTCGCCCATTCATACCACTTGGTAAATTTTGGGATAATTTCATCCTGCTTATCCCCCGTCGGGTATAAAACACTGATGGGCAGTTTGGTTACCGGGCCAGCCACCAGCCTGGCCACCACTTTGAAAGCGTTAAAACTACGGATAGGGATAGGCAGCCCCAAGGCAAACATCAAATCGCCATAAACAATGTCGTACCTCTGGTTGACAAAAGACATCGTCATGCCAAAGCGATCAATGGCCGCTGTCAGCAAAACCCTCCCCGATGCCCAATTGGGGCCAAGCCCGGCGACCAACGCCGGGGCTGCTTGCTTTTCCAACGTGTTCTTTAACCCGCCGCCATCCACAATCGGTGTCACTTTAACGCCCTGCACCAATTTGTGGGCCGCCGAGATGCGGTAACGTCGCTCGCCCAAATTGACCCACAAATCAATACCACCCACACTCAGAACATCCACCTGGCCATCCAACTCAGTAAACAAAGCCGTCGCCTTAGCGACATCCCCATCCACACCGCGCCGTTCCAGGCTCACCCGCTCGCCCAAAAGGTCAATCTCTACCTTTTTGTCCCGCTTCGAGCTGCCTAAACTAACACTTACCGCTTTTTTCATGATGCCGCCTCGATAATTCCTAATTCACGCCCACCGGCAATGATAACATCGGCACAATAATCTATATCGGCTATCGTGTGCGAGGCCAAAATACAAGCCCGCAGCCGCTCTTGTCCAGCCGGTACAACAGGCGCAATGACTGCCTGGACAAAAATGCCCCTGTCCTGACAATATTTAGCTAACGTCGCAGCGGCTGGGGTGCTTTTGCAAAGAACAGGCACAATAGCGGTCTCTGTTTGCAATAAATTGAAACCGGCCTGTCGTAAACGGCTGGCAAAATGAGTGAAGTTGACCTGCAACGCCTGAATGCGCTCCGGTTCCGCTTCGATCACATCAAAAGCAGCTTTGGCCGCGGCGGCGGAAGGAGGTGGCACAGCTGCCGAAAAAATAAACGCGCGCGCTTCGTGTTTGAGGAAGGTGATAAGTTCCTTGCTGCCAGCCACATAGCCACCCGCGGCCGGGATAGTCTTGCTGAGGGTTCCCATCTTGATATCGATGGTATCAGCGGGCAAATCGAAATGTTCTTCAATACCGTGTCCCGTCTCTCCTAAGACGCCCAGCGAATGGGCTTCGTCAACCATCAGATATGCGCCATATTGGCGGCAAAGGCTGCTGACTTCGGGCAAGTTGATGATGTCGCCATCCATGCTAAATACAGCGTCAACGACAACCAATTTACGGCCGTTTGGATTTGCTTCACGCAGCCGTCTTTCCAAATGGGCCATATCATTATGGCGGAAGCGGATAAAGTCGGCCATCGCCAGCAGACAGCCATCCACAATGCTGGCGTGGTCAAGTTTGTCACAAATAACGGTGTCCCCCTTGCGCAGCAAAGAGGAAATGGTAGCAACGTTGGTAACGTAGCCACTGGAAAAAGTGATGGCTGCTTCTGCTTTCTTAAAGGCAGCGATACGAGTTTCTAATTCGTCATGCAACGTGAGAGAACCAGCTAGCAAACGCACGCCATAGGTCCCTGTACCAAACTGGTCAATCGCAGCATGAGCGGCAGCATCAATCTGCGGGTGGCCAATAAGGCCCAGGTAAGAGTAGCCGCCCAACATGATCATGTCGCCATATCCGGAAATACGGACATGACCATCAGGTAACATTTCTTCGGTGGTTTCTAAATAAAAATAAAGATTTTGTTTCTTATAATATTCGATATCCCAGTTCATTTCTGGAATAAGTGGTAGATGATTCTGGCTCACTTCACGAGTCAAGGATTCATCTTTACTTGAATCATTGATGATTTGCATTTTAACTTCCTTTTTATATATTCCAGCTAACTTCATCCCGCTGGTAAACAGCCTCGGTAAATGCTGCTAATGATTATAGGTTAACTGTTGCGCAAGTATATCCTTTGTCGCCCACGCCACAACCATTTTCCGTTATCATTCACCTATATTGATTTTCGTCTATTTGTTTTGACACGGCCGTAACACACAGCACGCATACGCCAAAAACCAGCAATTTCTTGACAAATTTAGTCAAATATCCTACCCTTCCGGCAACTATACGAAACATCAAGGAGAATGGTGTATTATGGCTGATAATCAACAACCCACCCTCTTGCCTCAAGATCAAATTCCCCCGGAAGAAGGTAAATCAAACCCGCCATTGACCGGCAATGCTTCAATTCAAGCCGCGCTGGGTCTCTTTGAAATACACATGCGTGATGAAGGGTTTGCCCTAAATACGATAAAGGCATTTGCCAGCGACATCCGCCTGCTGGGCAAATTCCTGGGTATCGGCCAGCCGGTCGGCAAAATCGGCACTAAAAACTTGAATGATTTCCTGCATTGGCTGCAATATGATCGCGGCGTACCGTGCAGCCTCAAATCTTATGCCCGCCGGGTGACAACGCTGAAGGTCTTTTTTGGCTGGCTGCATAAGGCTGGGGTGATTGGTGATGATCCGGCAACGGCCGTTATCCAAACCACCGTCAAAAGCCCCCTACCCACTCTCCCCACCGAAGAACAAATCGAAAAAGCATTGATCGTTACCCAGGCCATGC
>JBNKZT010000003.1:0-46149 GCA_050301775.1 Promineifilaceae bacterium (SeqCode) | reverse complement strand
AACCGGAAACGCTGGCCGACACGCCGCTCAACGCGATGTTGGCCGTGGCTATTGAACGGGCGGTGCAGGCAGAGGACGGCCGCACAGAGCAAAGTCGAAGTGGCCGTTTCCGCGCCATTTTACTTTACACCGATGGCGGGCAATTGGCCCAGCAGTTGGATTATGCGGCGCTGACCGAGCAGGCTCAGGCCGCTGGCGTGACGATTTACGCCGCTATTTTGGGTGCGGACGCCGATGCCAATGAGATTGACAATGTTAGCCGGTTAGTGGCGCCCACCGGCGGGGCGTACGTCCACATGCCGGCCGCCCGTGATGCCAAACCGATCTTCCAGGTCTGGCAGGCGGCGGCTAACCAGACGCGCATCGTTTACCAATCGCTGCAAATCGAGAACGGCCGTTACCCGATCACCATCAATCTAGACAGTGCCCGCGCGTCGGCCGAACTGGAACTTAATTTTGCCGCACCGGAAGTGTCGATTCAACTGCCGCAGACCGAATTCGTCCGCAGCGGTAATGCCTACGACATGCCGCTGGCTGATCTGGAACCGAAACTGATCGAGGTGCCGGTGTTGATTCGCTGGCCGGATGGGGTGGCCCGGCCGTTAACGGCCGTTGCGCTGTTGGCCGGTGGTCCTGATGGCCAAACTAATACGATTGCCGAACTTCAGCCGGATGACGAAGGCTGGATTCGACTGGAATGGGATGTCCAATTTTTGCGGCAGGGCGGCTACGAATTGGCCGTCAAAGTGGCTGACAGCCTGGGGTACGAAGCCGATAGTGAGCCGGTACGGGTCATTTTGCGGCTGGAGCGGCCTATCCCCCCGACGCCCACGCCGCAGCCTTCGCCCACGCCGGGAACGGCCGTGCCCCAGCCGGTACCCATCGTTTCCACTAAACGGCTAGTTCTGGCATTGGGCTTGAGTTTGCTGGCCGGATTGGTGGCGGCGGTTTTGTTGTGGCGGCGCTGGCGGCGGCGGAGAACGGATGATGGGGTGCTGGGGAGCAGGGGGGAAGAGTCTCCTGTTCGGAATGGATCGTTACTTACAGACTCGCAACTTGCAAACTTGCCCCTTGCTGACTTGCAAACCCGCCAGCTTGCCGCTCTGGAAGATGAGCAAACGGCCGTTTTGCTGCCCCTGGCTGGCGATAATGTAACGATTGGCCGAGATGAAACGGTGGCACAGTTGGTACTGGACGATAAAAGTGTCGGTCGGCTGCACGCTCGAATTCGCTGGCGGAACGGCCGTTACTGGTTGTACGATGAAGGCAGCGCTGGCGGCACGACACTCAACTTCGAGCGATTAGGACTGGCCCCGCACCCGCTGCAAGATGGTGATCAGATTCAAATGGGCCGGCTGCGGCTGCGCTTTCGAATGGGCGTGGAATTTGAGGAAGAGGAGTAAGTAAGTGGTAAGTATGCAAGTAATAAGTGTGCGCGTTCTCCCCTGCTCCCCTGCACCTCCGCTCCCCTGCCCTGGAGAAAATCCATGCCTCTAACCGCCATCATCTTCGACATGGACGGCCTGATGGTCGATACGGAGCCGCTGTCACGGCAGGCCTGGGCGCAGGTGATTGGCCCCTTTGGGGCGGTGCTGACCGATGCGGTGTACGGTCGTATGATTGGCCGCCGCACGATGGAAGCCGGGCAAATCCTTCTGGACGCAACAGATATTCCTTTGTCGGTAGAAGAATTGGTGAGGCAGAAAACGGCCGTTTTTGATCAAATCCTGGCTCAAGGCGTGCCCATCATGCCCGGTTTAATGGAATTGCACGCCGAAATTGCCCGGCGTGGCCTGCCCTGGGCAGTGGCCACCTCCAGCCCGCGCCCTCATGCACAGCAAATTTTGACGCAGTTGGGCTTGTTGGAAAAATGCGGGGCTATCGCTGGCGGTGACGAAGTGGAACACGGCAAACCGGCTCCCGACATTTACCTGCTGGCCGCCCAACGGCTAGGTATGTCTCCAGCTCACTGCCTGGCGCTGGAAGATTCGGCTCCCGGCTGCCAATCAGCGGCGGCAGCGGGAATGACGGTAGCGGCCGTTTCGACTTTACTCAGTCCCGGCGATTTCCCCTGCGCCAATTACATATTCCCCAATCTAAGCCGTGTCGCCCAGTCGCTTGATATACTTCTGCAAAGATAATTCACCGCAGAGACGCAGAGAGCGCAAAGAAAAGTAAGAAAAAATCTCTGCGTCTTCTGCGCCTCCGCGGTTTTTCTTACTTCCCTTTCCAATCCGGCTTGCGCTTGTTGATGAAGGCGTCCATGCCCTCTTTTTGGTCGGCGGTGCTGAAGAGGGAGTAGAAAAGGTGGCGTTCGTAGGCCAGCCCGGTCTGCAACGACATCTCGTAAACAGCATTGACCGCTTCTTTGGCCAGCCGCAGGGCGATAGGCGCGCGCTCGGCGATTTCGGCGGCCAGTTTGACGGCTTCTTCCAGATATACTTCGGCGGGCACGACCCGGTTGACCAAGCCATGTTTGAGTGCTTCATCGGCAGTGAGGTGACGGCCGTTTAACACAATCTCCATCGCCAACGCCTTACCCACAGCCAGAGTCATGCGCTGCGTGCCGCCCGCGCCAGGAATGACGCCCAGGTTGATTTCCGGCTGGCCGAAGCGGGCCGTCTCGCTGGCCACGATCATGTCACAGGCCATCGCCAGTTCGCAGCCGCCGCCCAGGGCGTAGCCGGACACGGCCGCAATCACCGGCTTGCTGATTTGTCGTAATCGGTCCCAGTAACCAATGAATGGGCTGGCCATCATTTCGGCCGGAGTGGCATTGGCCATCTCTTTGATGTCGGCTCCGGCGGCGAAGGCCCGTTCATTGCCGGTGACGACCATGCAGCCAATGGCGTCGTCGGCGTCAAACGCATCCAGCGCGTCCATCGTTTCGCTCATCAGTCCCCGGTTGAGGGCGTTCATGGCTTTGGGCCGATTGAATTGGACGATGCCAACGCGGCCTTCGGTGCGGGTGAGAATGTATTCTTGGGTCATGAGAATCTCCTAGGTCAAAAACCCGACACGAATTTCACGAATCTCACGAATTAGATCGGTTTTATTCGGGTCATCTGTGTCATTCGTGTCGAAAATTACGACACAATTTCGGGTAAAGAACGGCCGTTCCCCGCCAAATAATCGCGCAGTTCTTCTACGACGAGGGGCAGGCGAGGCAGCTTGTGCTCTTTTTTGCTGCGGACGAGATAAGCCATTGCTTCGGCCTCGTCAAAATCGGCTTCGAGGCAGAGGGTGACGGCGGCGTGGAGCAGCAGCGCCTGGCCGGTTTCATCCAGTTTGGCCAGCGTATCGGCCAGAAAATGGCGGGCCAGATGCCAGCAGGTTTGGGCGATGGCCCAGCCGGGGTCTTCGCCATGCGGCCAGGGTGGGGATTCGCCCCACGCTTTGGCGGGCGGCAGGATGAAGTAGAGCGTATCGGCCGTTTCGGCCAGCACTGGGTTAAGCATGGGGTAGGTCACAGTGGGCATGACGGCCACATTTTTGGGAATGGGTTGGCCCAGCAGTTTATCCAGAAAGGCTATAATCTGGCTTTGAGCAAAAATCGTTTCCAGTCCAGCGCGGGCTTCTTCCCAGGGTTCGGTATGGGCGGCCCAAAAGTCGGCCAGCTTCGTTTGGACGGCAAAATCAGCCAGCGACTTGACCCAATCCTGGGCGTTTTCTGGCGGTGAAGTGACGTCCTGCGTATCAGGCCAACCGCAGCGGATAACGGCCGTAAAGAAACTGCCCAATCCCACATTTGTGGCTAAACTGTCGTTGACGCGTTGTACGGCGGGATGGGTGGCAAACGGCCGTACCCATTGTTTTACCTGTTTACTGTGCGGATGGACGGCGTGAGTGGTTTGTGCCTGTTCCATTTCCGGCCAATGGCTGGCGGCGAGAACTGCCGTTACCAGCCGTGCTCGTTCATCAATAACAACCTTGAGTTCAGACATAGTGACCTTTTTGGGCGGGGATTGGGGGATTAGGGGATTGAATAATCAAAAAAATCCCTAAATCTCCTAATCCCCGCTAAATTCAAACTCGATAATCGCTCGCCACCTTGGGCCACAAGCGCCAGATGAGGATGAGGTAAGCGGCGCTGGCGGCCAGGTAGAGCGATTGCAGTTCGTTGGGCTGTGGTGGCGATTGGGGGACCATCACCACCCAGGCCGTGAAGCTCTGCATCGCTTGAACGACGACGATGCCGATGAGGCTGCCTGTACGCAGGCGAATGATGCCATACAAAATGCCCCACAAAATAAGATAGACAAGGCTGGCCGGGGAACCGGTGAACGATTCCTGGAACAGCAGGTAGGCGGCCGCGCCAAAGACGATGCCGCTGCCGATGGCCGCCGTCAGCCCGCCGCGCCAGTCGGCCAGGGCGCGGAACAGCAGGCCAAACGTCCAAATCTGGACGGCAAAGGCTTCAAACAGGAGCAAGAAGATGAAACTACGCCCTGAACCGGCCGGACCATAGCCAATATTGGTTACGAAGTAAAAACGGAGGAGCAAAAAAGCCAGCCAGCCCAGCGCGGCAAAACCAATCCCGGCGTACAGCGCCCGGTGGCCGCGCAGGCCCAGCCCCGGCAGCCCATACCAACGCAGGCCGATGAACCAGCTTACCAGCCCCAGCCCGGCGAAGAGGATAGCCAGCGCAGATTGGTCGGAAACGGCCGTGCCCACCCCCCCAGCCAACAGCGACACCACAATCGCCCCGGCCACCGGTGCGCCAAAGGCAACGGCCGTTCGCAGCCCGGCTTGTTGTGGGGAAATGGATTGTTCTTGATTGGTCATAGCCGTCAAATTGTAAAGCGTAAAGCGTAAAACGTAAACTGTTATTGTCGGTTGGTTAGCCCTCGGCTACACTCCTGCGGTGAATTCTGAGAAAACATTTCCCCTTTCTGTTCAATTGACGGTCATTACGCTGGCCCGGTTCCTGCTTAACACCGGCCTGCGCATGGTGTACCCGTTTGCGCCGGCGCTGGCGCGGGGGTTGGGTGTGGAGTTGACATCCGTCTACCAACTCATCACCATCCGCAACTTTTCCGGCTTCTTTAGCCCCGTTTTTGGCCCGCTGTCGGAGCGGTACGGCCGTCGCCTGGTCATGGCCGGGGCGATATTGCTGTTTGGGGTGGGAACGGCCGTGGTCGTTATCTGGCCCGCTTATTGGCCGTTGGGCATCACCCTCGTCGCCATCTCCGTCACCAAAGTGATTTATGATCCGGCAATGCAGGCCTACATTGGCGACACTGTGCCCTACAAACAGCGGGGTCAGGCGATTTCCGTCACCGAACTGGCCTGGTCGGGCGGGCTGCTGTTAGGCGCGCCGGCCATTGGCTTCATCATTGCCCGCTGGGGCTGGCAGGCGCCGTTTGCCTGGCTGGCCGGATTGGGACTGCTGGCGGCGCTGGCACTGTGGCGCGTTTTACCCGACAGCAACGGCGGCGACGGCCAGCCGACCAATCTGCGCCAGACGCTGCATCTAGTCCGCCAGCACCCGGTCATTTGGGCGGCCGGCGTCTACATCATGCTGGCCATGGCCTCCAATGAATCGTTGTTTATCGTTTACGGCGACTGGATGGAGGTCAGTTTTGGCCTGTCGCTGACCAGTTTGGGTCTGACGGCGGGCGTTATCGGCGGGGCGGAGGTGGCCGGGGAATTGTTTGCTGGCTGGGCGGTGGACCGCTTTGGCAAACGGCCGATTATTATCACGTCCGGATTGGTGAATGTGTTGTTGTATGCGATCTTGCCGGTAACGGCCGTGTCCCTGACCAGCGCCCTCATCACCCTCTTCCTCGTTTTCTTTGCCTTTGAAACGACGGTGGTGGGCGGCGTACCCCTGCTGACCGAAATCGTGCCCCGTGCCCGCGGCGTAGTCATGTCGGTGGTGATGGCCTCGTTCGCCCTGGGGCGCACGTTGGGCACACTGGTTGGCCCGTTTGTCGCGGCAAATTTTGGCTCCACCGGCAGCGGCCTGACCTCTGCGGCGATGATGCTCATTGCCGTGCTGGTTTTGGCGCGTTGGGTGAAGGAAGATAACGGGGAATGAACTTGACGCAACCGGTTTAATGCTTTATTATGTACGTACGTGTTGTTGTTGATGAACGTACATATACAAAGCCGCCGTGTTTTGGCAATGGAGGCGCTATGAAAACCGTCACGCCCACAGAATTGAGAGGAAATATTTATAATTTGCTGGAAGAAATTCTGGATACGAAAGTCCCGATTGAGATCAACAAGGGGGGTAGAATATTAAGAATCATTCCTGTTGAAAAAGGGGATAAATTTCAGAACTTAATTCCAAGACCGGACGTTATTGAGGGCGATCCGGAGACGCTTGTGGACATTCATTGGGAAGATGAGGTGCGTCTTGATTTACCTTGATACCCATGTTGTCGTTTGGCTCTACGCCGGGTACGTACACAAATTTAGCCAATTGGCTAAAGAGTTAATCAACGAACATGAAATTTACATTTCGCCCATTGTTCGCCTGGAGCTGCGTTATCTTTACGAAATTTCACGCGTAACCAAAGACGCCAATGCTATCGTAACGGATTTGTCCAACCGCATTGGTCTTAAAGTTTGCGATAAAAACTTTGAGGCTATCGTTAATCAAGCCCTGATTCTCTCTTGGGCGCGCGATCCCTTTGATCGCATCATTGCTGCGAATGCCAGTTTGAATGACAACATACTTATTACTAAAGACCAAAACATGCTTGCGCATTATCCCCATGCCCGTTGGGAATAGCACCATGCAAAACACACGAGGAAGCTATGAAAGAAATTGATTTGTTAATTCACTCTGCCAGCCAGGTTTGTGTTGTGCCTACTCATGATGGGCCGCAGCGTGGCGACAAGTTGGGCGATTTAGGGATTGTGGAAGATGGAGCGGTGGCGGTTGATGAAGGCAAAATCGTGGCCGTCGGTAAGTCGGCCGATTTGCGGGCAGCGTATGCGGCGGAAACAGTGATTGATGCCAACGGCCGCTGCGTCACCCCTGGCTTTGTCGATCCCCACACCCACCTGCCCTGGTTCGGCGACCGGGCCAACGAGTTTGAGATGCGGCTGGGCGGGGCGACCTACATGGAAATCATGGCCGCCGGCGGTGGGATCATGTCCACCGTGCGTAACGTGCGCCAGGCAAGCCCGGATGAACTGGTGGCCGATAACCTGCCCCGGCTGGCCAGCTTGCTGCGCCACGGCACGACCAGCGTCGAGGCCAAAACGGGCTATGGGCTGGAAAAGGAAGCCGAATTGAAGCAGTTGGACGCGATGTGGGCGTTGAACCAGGTCCAGCCAGTGGAGATGACCTTTACCTTTTTACCGGCGCATGCGGTTCCGGCGGAGTGGCACGGCCGTACCGATGAATACGTCAATTACGTCATCAACGACATCCTGCCCGCCGGGGCGGAGTGGATGCGCCAACACGACGTTACCCTCTTCTGCGACGTGTTCTGCGAAGCGGGTGTTTTCGACGTGGCCCAAACCCGCCGCATCCTGACCCGCGCCGCCGACCTGGGCTTCCAGCTCAAGGTTCACGCCGATGAATTTGAAGGGCTGGGCGGGACCAAACTGGCCGTCGAACTGGGGGCAACCTCGGCCGACCACCTGGTCAAAACGCCACAGGCCGACATCGCCGCGTTGGGACAGGGCAACACGATTGCCGTCGGGCTGCCGGGCACGCCGTTTGGCCTGGCCGAACGCGAGTACACGCCGGCCAAAGCGATCCTGGCCGCCGGCGGTGCGCTGGCCCTGGCCACCGATTTTAATCCGGGCACAACCTGGAATGAATCGATGCAAATGGTCATCGCTCTGGCCTGCCGCTACATGGGGCTGACCCAGGCCCAGGCATTAGCGGCAGCTACGCTGAACGCCGCTTACGCTATCGGCCGCGGCGACGAGATTGGCAGCCTGGAACCGGGCAAGCAGGCTGACATCCTCATCCTGGATACGGCCGATTACCGCCAACTCGGCTACCGCTACGGCACGAATCTGGTGCGGACGGTAGTTAAGAGAGGTCGAGTAGTCGTATAGTCTGGTAGTCGTGTAGTTCGATAGTCCGACTAATTGACTACAAGACTACGTGACTACCCGACTTTTTACGGAGTAAATCATGAGTGACCTGTTGAATTCCATTGGCCTGGCATCGGGGGAAGTGACGCAGTTGATAATTTTGGCGGTGGTTCTGCTGGTGGGGCTGTTTTTGCTGCGGTTGGTGTTTAAGCTGACGGCGACGTTGTTCCGGGTGGGTTGTTTTGCCATTTTGTTCATCGTGGCGACAGTGTTTGTGTTGAATCTGCTCAACTAGCCGGACAACTCAGACGCTGGCCACAAGCGATATAAGAGTTGATTTGACAACCACAGAGCCAAGAAAATCATAAGCGTAATTGCTAGCCAGTACAGCCAGTAATTGGCAAATATCGTTTCCCAACCAAAATAATAATCATGAGCAATGTTGATATTGAGCGCAGGGGACGTTATGGCGCGGCTGATTGTCTGCAAAAACAAATACCAGCCTGCGGCATTAATCCAGGTCCGCTTTTCAATGCCAATTTTTGATAAGGCAATGAGACCAATAATTGCGCCGCCAACATGCGTGCCTAATGTTGTGAGCGTTCCGATTCCTAAGACTGAGATGTTCCAAAGCCACAATGGAAAACCTATGGCCAGCCAGGGGGCAGACAGTCTTATCCAAAACCGCCAGCCAAATAAAAGGCCGATGGCCAATGTCAGATTGGAAAAATGGCACAGCCACAGGATATTACCAATGGCCCCTTCTTCGTAAGAAGCCCATAGGCGGGCTAAAAAGAACAAGAGTGGCAGCACGCCCAACAAACGCAATGATTTAGGAAAAAATGTAGGTTTTGCTGCCATTTATGTGTGGAAGCCTAACATATTCCACCAGGTGATTTGGTGCGATTTTGGAAACTGTTCTCGATACAATGTCTGTCGGAACTGCCACAAGGTGATGAGAACGGCCGTTACCAGCATCAATTCCGTCACCTCTTCCCAAAACGTGGCCCACATCAAATCGTCCTGGTAAACGCCGATGAGTGCCATGCGAAAGAAACTGAAACCGAGCGCACCCAGTCCAGCGGCTATAAAGAGTTTGGCTATGTGGGGAAAGAGAGATTTTCGCTGCTGCCAAATACCCAGCCAGGCTAAGGCCAGTAAAATGATGGCTAAAACCGGCAAGTATCGAATCTCAAAGCGTTGATAAATGACAGGATGACGATATGTGTAAGGTGTGCCGACAATCGTTGAATGGGTTGACTTGGCAATAGGGGCAGCGGCAAGCGGAATGAAGGCCAAGGCTGTGATGACGGGGATAAACCATAAAAACAAGCGTGTCGCCCCGCAGCGCACTTTGTTGTACTTGATACAGTTGCCGCACAGTTCGAGAATGGCGCAGCGTTTGTCAGGTTGGCTGAGTTTGATGACACGGCCGTCCACTCCCTCCATTAATGCATAAACCATCAAGGCAAAGGCCACAACCATGCCATAACTGTGCAAATATTCAGCCCAGTGCGCCGCTTCGTCAAAAAAAATGTAGTTGATGGCGCAAAACGTTTCGCCCACAAAGAAGGAAATCATCCCCCAGCGTAAGGCGACTAAATCGTTCGCTTTTAACCGGCGTAAAAGAACAGCGATGAGAACACTCAATGTCATGTAAATCGGTTTGACGACGTAGCCAGCGGCAACGGCCGCTATTTGTTGCGACAGGGGCATAACGACAGCGCGCTCAACAACCATTTTTGTTTCGCCCGGTGCATACCAGTACCAGCCCACCGGAATCGATCCCACAATTATGATGAAAAGGGCGATAAATGGTAAAGGCTTTTCACTGACAGTGCTCATACTCCCTCCGGTTTGTAAGTCTCATTCTGATAAAAGATTGCCTGCCCAGTCACCTTAGTGCATTATACGATAGATTGTTCGCCCGGACAGCCATTGTTGGTTGACAAGCTGACCGGATCAAGTCACTGTTCTGTGAGGAAATAATGCATCTTTATTTGATTCGTCATGGGCAAAGTTATGTTAATTTAGCAGATTGGAAACCAGCATCGCCGGCGGAGTGGGATGCCAGTTTGACGCCATTGGGACAGCGGCAGGCGGCGGCGCTGGCTAAGTGGCTGCCAACGGCCGTTCCTCACGCCGACGCCCTCTACGCCAGTACAATGAAACGCGCCCAGGAAACGGCCGTTCCCCTCTCCCAAACTTACAATATTCCCATCACCCCCGACGACCGGCTGCGCGAACTGGGCAACAACCGGGCCGATCATTCGCCGTACCCGCGCGAGGCGCTGCCGGTACAGTTTGTCGGCGTGGCCGAGAGTCGCAGCCCGTTTGTGCCGGTCATGCGCGACGCCGCCGACAGCGAGACTTTCACCCATTTTCGGGTGCGGGTAGGGCTGTTTGTAGATGAGATTGTGCAACGGCCGTCCACCGACGTAATCCTGGTCGTCTGTCATGGCGGCGTCATCAATGCCGTGTTTGATTTTGTGTTCAACGTGGGCGTTTTTCGCAGCTGCGATATTTGGAATTTGAATACGGCCGTGACCCATTTTGAGTACGATACGGCCGTTGGCCACCAGTCGTGGAAGCTCCATTTCCAGGGCCGCACCGAACATCTAAACGGGTTATCCGAGTTCCACTGAAACCAAATGACCAGATCACAATGCATTGTCCACCGGAAAGACAAGCTGTTAATGGTTCAACATCACCACAATGGTCGGACATGGTGGTGTTTACCGGGCGGCAGCGTTGAGGAAGGTGAGACACCGGCAGAAGCTGCCCTCCGAGAACTTGAAGAGGAGTGCTGCGTTCGCGGTAAAATTATTCGTTCCACCAGTCATGTAACGGTCTCGGCAGAGAGTGAAACTTACACATTCCTTATTGATATAGGCAGCCAAACACCCCACCTGGGGCACGATCCGGAGGTCACAGCAGGGAAACAAACATTAGCCTTGTGCGACATGCAGTGGCTTCGTTTGTCCGAAATTTCTGAGAAAGACCGGGTGTTTCTTTGGGCGGCTGGACTTTTGGGCATACCGGAATTCCGTGATGAGGTGTTTGAGTGGGGCGATAGTGTCAGCTATCCCAAATCATGTAAATAGCGGCCAATGACAATCCTTTGAATGCGAGTTGCGCCACCAAACATTGTACGAAGCGGTGTGATAGCTTGTATTTGCCAATTGATTGCGAGTCCCATTGAAGCCAACCCCAAAATCGAGTATGCTTGCTGGCCTGCATGAAGGGCCTTTGAATCAATTAGCTTTCTGCCGTAAAAGAGACTGGAGACCGGAGACTGGAGATTAGTGACCGGCCAGTCTCCAATCTCTAGTCTCCAGTCTCCCAAAGCGCAAAAATGAAACAATCAACCTCTGATTCCTTCGACCTGAAAGTAACTGTCACCCCCAGCCGTTATCTGGGGCTGTGGCGGATGATTACCGGTTACCGGCTGACTTATGTCTTGGCGACGATTAGCGTCGGGTTAGCGGCCGTAGCCAATACCGCCTTTTACTACCTGCTGCGCTACTTCACCGACAGTGTGTTGGTCAGCGACAATTTACGCCAGCGCGTGCCCTGGGTGGCGCTGGGCTTTGTTGGCATTGCCCTGCTGCAAGGTCTATTCACCTTTCTCAGCGGGCGCTGGGCGGCGCAAACGGCCGAAGGCATTACCCGGCGGTTGCGCGATTATTTGTATGATCACATCCAGCGGCTCTCCTTCGCTTACCACGACAAAACGCCCACCGGCGAACTGATCCAGCGGGTGACGTCCGATGTGGATGCGCTGCGCCTGTTTTTCGCCGAGCAGGCCATCGGCGCGGGCCGTATTGTTTTTCTGTTTGTGGTCAACTTTGTGGCCATTGCGGCGCTTAATTTGCGTCTGGCGCTGATTTCTGTTGTGGTTATTCCTGTCATCTTTGCCGTCTCCGTCCTCTTTTTCAAGAAGATTTCGGAGCGGTACGAACGGTTTCAGGAGCAGGAGGCCAAACTTTCGACGACGCTGCAAGAAAATTTGAGCGGCATCCGCGTGGTGAAGGCTTTTGCCCGGCAGCAGTATGAAATGGATAAGTTTGAAGCCGATAATCAAGAACGCTACCGGCGCGGCAAACGCTTACTGCTGATGCACGCCATCTACTGGCCCAGCACCGACATCATTTCCGGGGCACAGCTTCTTACCGGCTATCTGGTGGGGGCGACGATGGCCATCGAGGGCACAATCACGATTGGCACGTACCTGGCCTACATGGGGATGCTGGGCTGGATCATCTGGCCGATGCGTAACCTGGGCCGGCTGATTGTGCAGATGTCGATGGGGCTGGTCTCGTTTGGCCGGGTGACGGAAATTATCAAGGAAGACCGGGAGCGGCTGGATACGGGCACCTACCGGCCGACCGGGGCACTGCGCGGCGATCTGGTATTTGAGGATGTCAGTTTTGCTTATGATGCGGACACGGCCGTACTTCACAACGTCAGCTTTGATTGCAAGGCCGGGCAGGTAGTGGCTTTGGTGGGGCCGACCGGCTCCGGCAAAAGCTCACTGGTCAATCTGCTGCCTCGCTTTTACAAATACACCGGCGGCAGCATCAAGCTGGATGGCGTCGAATTGTACGAATATCCGCGCGGTTACTTGCGCCAGCAAATCGGCATCGTTCAGCAGGAACCGTTCCTCTTCTCGCGCTCCATCCGTGACAACATCAAATACGGCGTGGACCGCGAGATTTCCGACGCCGAAGTGGTTGAAGCGGCCCGCGCAGCTGCCATTCATGACGTTATCCTGACCTTCCCCAACGGCTACAGTACGCTGGTCGGCGAGCGCGGCGTGACGCTTTCTGGCGGGCAAAAGCAGCGGCTGACGCTGGCCCGCACCCTGCTCAAAGACCCGCGCCTGCTCATTTTAGACGACGCGACTTCGTCAGTGGACACGGAAACGGAAGCAGCCATCCGCGAATCGCTGGAAAAACTCATGCCGGGGCGGACCAGCTTCGTCATCGCCCACCGCATCCAGACGGTAATGGACGCTGATCTGATTTTGGTACTGGATGGCGGCCGTATCGTCCAATGCGGCACGCATGACGAACTCCTGACCCAGGAAGGGACGTACAAGCAAATTTACACGTTGCAATCGCAAATTGAGGATGAGCTTGAGGCGGAGTTGGCGAGCGTAAGCGGTTGAAAGAAATCGGATTTCTCCAAGAAATCGGATTTCTGAGGATTAGATATGTCCGATATTCATTTTGAAGAAGAAGAATTTGAAACCCAGTTTAACGGCCGTACTGTTCTGCGTATCCTGGCCCAAACCAAACCGCACTGGCCAATGCTGGTTGGCTTTTTGCTCATGATTTCATCGGTGGCGCTGGTTGATTCCTATCTCACCTTTTTGAGCAAACGAATTATCGACGAGGCCATTGGCGGGCGGGATCGGGCGCTGCTCATCCAAATTTTGCAGATGTATGCCGGGTTCATCGTGCTGCAGTCGTTTTTCGTGTTTGGTTTCATCTATCTGACCGGCATTTTGGGCGAACGTATCCGCTACGATTTGCGCAAGCGGATGTTCGAACATTTGCAGCGGCTGTCATTCTCCTACTTTGATCGCACACCCATTGGCTGGATCATGTCGCGCGTCACATCGGATACAGAGCGCATCGCTGAACTGGTAACCTGGGGCCTGCTGGACACCACCTGGGGCATCATGAGCATCACCACGTCGATGATTTTCATGTTCATCATCAATGCCCGCATGGCGCTGATTGTTCTGGTTGTCATTCCCATCCTGATCATCGTCGCCGCCGAATTCAAAAAGCGGATTCTGAACGAGTTTCGGCAGGTGCGGAAAATTAATTCTAAAATCACCGGCGCTTACAACGAAAACATTACCGGTGTGCGGGTGACCAAATCATTGACGCGGGAAGAAGAGGATTTGGGCGAATTTCAGGTGCTGTCCAGCGATATGTACCAGGCGTCGTACCGGGCGGCCTGGCTGTCGGCCCTGTTTTTGCCGGTGGTGCAGTTGATTAGCGCTACGGCAGTTTCCGCCGTTGTCTGGTTTGGCGGGTTGCAGGTCCAGGTGGGCACGATGACCATCGGCGGCATCCAGGCTTTTGTCGGTTACATCACTTTCATGCTCTGGCCGGTGCAGGAGATGGCCCGTGTTTATGCCCAGATGCAGCAGTCCATCGCTTCTGGCGAGCGCGCCTTCTCCCTGATTGACGCCGTGCCCGACATCCTGGAAAAGCCGGGGGCGATTGATCCGGGCACCATTCAGGGGGACATCGTTTTTGAAAATGTCACCTTCCAATATGAAGAAAACAAACAGGTCCTGCGCGAGTTCAATTTACGGGTGAAACAGGGCGAGACGATTGCCCTGGTGGGGCCGACGGGCGGCGGCAAATCGACTATCGTCAATTTGTTGTGCCGTTTTTATGAGCCGGTAAACGGCCGTATCCTCATCAACGACCACGACTACACCGACCTGACCCTGCACGCTATCCAATCGCGGCTGGGGATGGTCTTGCAGACGCCCCATTTGTTTTCGGGCACGGTGCGGGAGAATTTGCGTTACGGGCGATTGGACGCCACCGATGAAGAAATTGAGGCAGCGGCCAAACTGGCCGGGGCGCATGAGTTTATCGTCACGCTGGAGAAGGGGTACGACGAGAATGTGGGCGAGGGCGGCAGTTTGCTCTCGGTGGGACAGAAGCAGCTTATCAGCCTGGCGCGGGCGGTCCTGGCCCAGCCGGAGATCTTCATCATGGACGAGGCGACCAGTTCGGTAGACACGTTGACCGAGGCGCTGATTCAGCAGGGGATGGAAAGGATGATGCACGGCCGTACCAGCTTCATCATCGCCCACCGTCTCTCCACGATCAAACGAGCCGACCGCATCCTGGTCATCGAAAACGGGGCCATCGCCGAGATGGGCAGCCACGCCGAACTAATCCGCGCCCGCGGCCATTACTACCGCCTCTACACCCAGCAGTTCCGCAAAGAGCGGGAAGCGCAGGTTTTGCGTTTGCCAACGAATGGGGCCGTGATTGGGGCGTAAGCCGGTTGCCGTGAGGCGACTATTGCCTCTCGATCCTTCAAACTGGCGCTGCAAACCCGTATTTTATTGCATCGCTAGCCCTAATAATGATGGCGTAGTTGAGCTATGAGCAAATCATCGTCCACCACTTTGTAAACAATACGATGCTCTCGGTCTATGCGCCGTGACCAATAGCCTGAAAGTCCAAACTTAAGCGATTCCGGTTTGCCGGTTCCCGTAAAAGGAGTACGTTGAATCTCTTTGATAAGCGTATTGACTCGCTTCAATACCTTCTTATCGGTTTTTTGCCAGTACAAGTAATCTTCCCAGGCATTTTCTGAGAAAATCAGCCTCATTCAACCAGTCCTCGCTCTGTACCATGACCACTTTCCAGTTCGAGAATGGACTCCATCAGCCGCTTGGCATTTTTGGGGCTGCGTAACAAATAAGCGGTTTCTTCAAGCGCCTCGTAATCTTCTAAAGAAAGCATCACAACAGAGCGATTATTTTGACGGGTAATGATGACGGGGGCATGATCATCACAGACCTGATCCATTTTTTGTGCTAACGTTCGGCGAGCAATTGTGTAATTGACAGCTTCCATTCTGCTTTACCTCCAGTGCGATATGTACATATAATTGTACATGTTTCTCGTGGGTAAAGCAACAAGCTAATGAAAAACACACAATCTTTATTATCGCTCACCGCCTATCCACCATCAAGCGCGCCAACCGCATCCTGGTCATCGAAAACGGGGCCATCGCCGAGATGGGCAGCCACGCCGAACTCATCCGCGCCTGGGGCCGCTACTATCGCCTCTACACCCAGCAGTTCCGCAAGGAGCGCGAGGCACAGGTTTTGCGGCTGCCAACGAATGGGGCTGTGGTTGGGGCGTAGGGCGATTTAGGATCGCCCAAATAAAAAGCCGGTAAACCGCGTCAGGCGGCTAAAAGTCGTTCGACCTTGAATGATTGTTGATTCTGTCTGGCAAGCCACAAATCATACTGGACTTGCTGATTGAGCCAGCTTTCAGCCGAGGTATCAAAAGCCATTGAGAGCCGAATGGCCATTTCTGGACTAATGCCCGCCCGTCCATTTACAATAGCCGATAACGTCTTGCGACTCACGCCCAGCGCTTCTGCGGCTCTCGTCACAGTAAGCCCCAACGGTTCTAAACACAGTTCCTTGATAATTTCTCCAGGATGAGGGGGATTGTACATTTGCATCATTTCAGTCACCTCAATGGTAGTCTTCGTAATTGACGGCCGTTGCATCCGGACCATCAAATCGAAATGTCACGCGCCAATTGCCACTTACACGAATGGACCAGTCACCTTGTCTATCACCTTTTAACTCATGCAAGACCAAACCAGGTAAGTTCATATCACGCGGACTGGTTGAAGCATTGAGTCGACCCAAAATAAGCCGCAGTTTGTTCGCATGACCGGCCTGGATTCCGGCTTTGGAACCAGTTAAGAAGAACTTTTCTAGACCTTTGTGCTTGAAGTCCTTAATCACACTTTGTAGTGTAACCCATAACGTTACGGGTTGCAAGCAGCAAGTCGTGTTTATAAAAAACGGGCACTTTGATCTGCCGGGGTGACTAACGGCGAGACGCTGCGGTTTGATCTGGCTCGTACCAGCTTCATCATCGCCCACCGCCTGTCCACGATCAAACGCGCCGACCGCATCCTGGTCATCGAAAACGGGGCCATCGCCGAAATGGGCAGCCACGCCGAACTCATCCGCGCCCGCGGCCACTATTACCGCCTCTACACCCAGCAGTTCCGCAAAGAGCGGGAGGCGCAGGTTTTACGTTTGCCGACGAATGGGGCTGTGATTGGCGCGTAGGACGATTGCGCATTGACGCTTTTGATTAGACAGCAGCGCCAACAAAACAAAAACCGGTGACTAACACATTCGCTGGCTTTATTGGGAATAGACCTAACGACCTCAAGCTAAGAGGCCCAAGGCCTGTTCAGAGTATCACGCCGTTGTGGTCGGGTCCGCTCCAGCGAGTGGTTAGGTGGCTGACACAGAACAAGGCCTGAAGTTTCTAATTGAGGGATTCTGATTCCCTTATACGAATATTCGAGAATGTTACATCGTCTATTTCCCAATATTTCAAGAGGCCGATCCTTCCGTTGGTATTGATGCTCTCATCAAGGAGTACTGACGCGATTTGATCTCCATCTAGAAAGAGGATTGCCTTTCGATCAATGATGCTAATCAAGACAGAGTGTTTCTGCCCCCCAAAACCCACACTGCTCAAGGAAGAGAAAAGGTAGGTTCCATCATCGTAAATGGAATCTGCTAGGATAGCTTGAAGGTCACTGGCAACGGTGAAGATCAGGTTTCCAGTGGCTAGCGACCCACCATTTCCATAAATAACAATATTGGCTGCGGAAAAAGGACTGGAACTTTCGATATCTAAGGAAAGTTCTAAATCTCCTGCAAGCATATCCTCCGACCAAGCGATCGTATCCTTTGATCCGACTGCTGTGTAACTCCCAGTTTCCTCACGCCACAAGCCGTTGCCTGGAACCGCGAATTTGATTGTTTTCCACTCTGATAGACTCCCGTTTTCATCAGAGCTTGAGAGAGTTGTAGCGGGTTGTGTTTCTACTACGGCAGCGGGGGCGTCAGAAACAGCATCAGGGGAGGAAACTTCAGGGTAAAGCAGGATCACACCCACCCCAGCCATCAGCAGCCCAAGAACCCAGGTTGCACGACCCTGCTTGACCGTAACTTGTTGGATGCTGATGACGCCAACCCCTGCCAGGATCAAGAAGCCACCGATAGCTAGCAAAGTAATGCCGATATAGCCCGACGTTGAGCTGATACCAAGAGCGTTTAGAAACTCCATAATGTTTCACCTAATATGGCAGGATAGCCGTCTACCTATTTATTATCTTGTGCTACTATAGTCACTTCTCCCTGAACAAACTGCTGGTAGCCGCAAGCAGTATAACATGGAAACTAAAGCACCTCCTAGTGACATTTGTCACATTGGAATGCTTTATGTTGCTCGGCTTCGGCGCTGCGGGTTTCGTGTTCTCAGGATGGTGATGCTGGCCGGGGAGCCGTCGAACTGTGCGCAACGGCCGTCGGGAACGGCCGTTCCCACCCCATTTGAGCCATTTCAGGAGTTTGCCAGAGATGATGACGCCGAGGGAGCGGTACGGCCGTTCACTTCCATAAATCTGGCACATCATTATTTTATGTTATAATGCCGAGTGCAATAAAAGTTTAGGTAATGTACAAATGACATCTCGTTCTAAGAAGCGCCGTACTCATTCCGGTATTCGATTACCGCTCTGGGCACTTATAGCCGTAACTGTCGCTGGATTGCTCGTTTTGGTGGGGAGTTCCGTTTGGCTTTTCCGCACCATTCGCGGCATGTCTTCCACATTGGAAATGAGCAGCCCCGATTTTGGTCCAGTTTCCGAACCAGTTCCGGGGGCATCTGTCACCGTTGATGAAAATCCCGATAACGCTGCCAACGAACAACTCCCGCTGCTCTCCACGGATGCCCTGAAACCGTGGAGCGGCACCGAGCGTGTTTCCATCCTGCTGCTGGGCATCGACCATCGCCAGGACTGCGAAGAGGAAGGGCCGGCCCATACCGACTCCATGATGGTATTGACCATCGATCCGATAGGATTGTCGGCATCTGTTCTCTCTTTGCCACGCGATTTATGGGTAGAAATCCCCGAGGTTGGCCTGGATCGCATTAATCAAGCCCATTACTTCGGTGATTTGTATGAATATCCCGGCGGCGGACCAGCGCTGGCCATGGAAACCGTGTCGGCCTTCCTGGGTATTCCGCTGAACTACTATGTCACTATCAATTTTGACGCATTTATCGAGGTGGTTGATTTGATTGGCGGCATCACAATCGACGTTCCCGAGGCAATTGATGATCCCGACTACCCAGACAGTTGTTATGGCATTGATTCGTTCTATATTGCCGAAGGAACCCATCGTCTGGATGGTGCGCAGGCATTGAAATATGCCCGCACGCGCGCCACGTTTGGCGGCGATGTGGACCGGGCGGGACGGCAGCAAGCGGTTATTTTGGCGGCGCGGGATCAGATTTTGCAGTTAAATATGCTGCCCCAGTTAATTGCGCAGTCGCCCCGGCTGTGGCAGACGTTGCAAGATAATGTCCGTACGAACCTGACGCTGGATGAAGGGCTGCAACTGGCCCTGCTGATGCAAGACATTCCAGCCGAGAGTATTGAAACGGCCGTTATCGACTACAACTACGTCTACAATGAAACCACACCCGATGGACGGCAGGTACTCGTCCCCAATCGTGACGCTATCCGTGAGCTGCGCAACAAGATTTTCACCCCGCCGGCCATTCCCACCCCGGTCATTGCCGATTTACCGGCGTTGATGCGTGAGGAAAAGGCCCGTGTGGCTTTATACAATGGAACGGCCGTATTCGGTTTAGCCGGGGAGACGCAGGAACATCTCCAAAAATTCGGCCTGAATATCACCGAAATTGGTAACGCCGATTCTGCTGCTTACCGGACCACGCAAATCATCGATTACGGCGATCATCCCAGTACCACCCGTTACATCACCCAACTGATGGATGTCCCGCCGCTTAATACCAGCCAGGGCAGCAAACCAGAGGGTGACTTTGACGTCCTCGTCATCATCGGCGACGATTGGCGCGTGCCAGAGCCGTAGGTGTAAGGAGACTGGCGCTGGTAGAGGGGTCTATCTTACCGGCAAAAAAGATGATACAAAACCGGGTTTTGTCGTCGATTGTCATTGGAGTGCTTCTTTTAACGCTCCCTGCCTGCCGGACGACACCTGATGATGAGTTACTGCCCGACGGCACTGACGAAGCCCAGTTTAGCAACACAACCCCGGTGGTCACGGCCACAACCCCAAAAGCAACCCTTACGCCCACCCCGCGAACGACTAATGTACCGCCGCCGCCGCCGCGCCCCACACCGCAGCCCACCAGCAGCCTTATCCCCGATTGGGGACGTGTCGGCAGTAAATCGAGTGGTTTGGAATTTAGTGTGCCGCTGAGCTGGGTGGAACTGACTGACACGATTGATACATCGGACGCTACCAATCCGTTTGGTCTTACCGTGCTGCTGTTGGCCGATTCGCAGCGCACCGGGCGCAGCTTGCTGGCCGGGAAGGAACTGAATGAAGGGGCATTTGGCGCCGGCCTTATCTCCAGCCAACAACTGCCGGCCAGCGATCCGGTGACGGCGTTAACACAACTGGTTGCCAGCCAGGGCACGGCCGTCACCCCCCTCACCGATGCCCAACCTCTCAGCGCCGACACCGGCAGCGATGTTGGCAACGGTGCCGTCATCGACATCAGCGGTGATCCCCTCGGCTTTTTAGACAAGGGTGGTGATCAACTACGCACCCGGCTCATTCTCTTTTTATCGGAATCAGACAGCAGCGCGCAAGACGGCCGTACCGCCACCTTTTTTCTCTTTAGTGCCCGTGCCGATCAATGGGAAACGAATCAATACGGCGAAATTTTTGACCAGATGGCGGCGACGATCATCATTCACGATGTGCAAACAGGCTACACATTGAGTGGCGGCGACGCTAACATGCAGGGCAGTTTGATTGACGGCCGTATCCTTGACGGCGAATTGGCTGAAGGGGTGAAAGATATTTGGACCTTCACCATTGAAACGGCCGGTTATGTTACCTTGAGTCTGGAACCGGAAGACGACATCCTTGACCTGACCCTGACCCTCATCAGTCCTTTTGGCCAGACAATCGCCCAGATTGACAGCAGCTATGCCGGGGACATAGAAGTGGCCGCCGATCTTTATCTCACGGAAAACGGCCGTTACGTCGTTGAAGTTAGCGATTTTTTCAACCTGCCCGGCCGATACACGTTAAGTCTGGCTATCGAAGATGAACCCCAGTACACCAACGCCGGGATAATCCGGGCTGGTCAGGCCATTGAAAGTGAACTGCCTGTCAATACGCAGCACGTTTGGACATTTAATGGGGCGGCGGGCAGTTTGGTCAGCATTGTTTTAAGCCCGCGTGACAACCAGATGGATGCTATCCTCAATTTGTTTGGACCTGACGGCAGCCGCCTGGTGGCCCTTGACGAAGGGTTTAGCGGCGACCCGGAGGTCATTTCTGGTTTTGAACTGCCTGTTACCGGCGCTTACGCCATCCGCGTCAGCAGTTTCGCTGATAATGGGGGGCGCTACGCCCTCTCCCTGGAAGAAGGGGGTGAAGCGACTAAGAATTTCTTCGATGCGGGTGATTTGTTGTACGGCGACCAAAAAAGCGAGACGCTGAATGACAGCGAAGCCCATGCCTGGTTTTTTCAGGGCCGTCCTGGTGACGAGGTGCGTATTGTGGTACGGCCGTTAACCGACATCCTGGACCTGGAAGTGTGGCTATTTGATCCGGCAATTGAACGGCTGACCGCCAAAGACGAATTTGCTGCTGGTGATACGGAGACCATTGAATTTACACTGCCGCAAGAAGGACAGTACCTCATTTTAGTACGTGATTTTTTTGGTGAAGCCGGGGATTATGAGATTGAATTGTCGGCTGTCCCCGCCGCTGCCCCTGAGTTTGTAGGGCGCTTGAACTATGACGAACCGGTTAATGGAACATTAGCCCCGCAGCAAATGGCGTTGTGGTTGTTTGCCGGCGATGAAGGCGATGTTCTTGATTTTGAATTGACGCCTGGCAGTGATTCGGAAGATGTTGTGTTGATTTTACAAGACCCACAGGGCAACACGATTCTGGAAGTCGATGATGCGTTGGCTGGACAGAGTGAAACGATAAACGGTTTCACCATTCCAGCCGATGGCCAGTGGAGTCTGATCGTTAAAAGCTTTTTTGAGGAAGCGGGAACATATTTGCTATTAGTACAGCGTACACGGTAACGAAGAAATTTTGGACACAGATCACGCAGATTTACGCAGATAGAAGACTAAAATCAGCATTCATCATTTCGAGGGGAACTCCAGTGCGAGCATGCCGCCCAGATAGAACAGGTGGAGATGGCTATTGTACCAGCCCATCACTTCTTGCACGACCTGGTGTAACTACTATTTTTGTGTCCATTTCTTTTCCGCCAAACTTGTTTTATTCGACTGTCTTCTCCGAAGGGTCTTCCTGATAGGCAATTTGCACGGCCGTTTCCGACACAACATCATACGCCTTCGCCAGCCAGCGGCGAGCCTCCGGCCAAAAGTCCGGTTCGCCCAATCGTTCCAACAGGGGATAGGGTTCGTCGGGCGGGGCAATGTGTACGGCAAAGCTTTCTAGTTCGGCTCCTGTTTGCCAGAAGCTGTTTAACGATTCGGTCAGGGGTGGGGCGGGGGCGTATTCGGGGGGAACGGCCGTTTCCTCCCCACTATCTCCCGTGCCCAAAGCAGCCAAAATCTCATCCTGCGTTTTGCCCCGCAGTCGGAACAACAGGAACGGGTCTTCGTCGAACCGCTCGGCTAAAATGTAATGCACCGCCGCCAGATGTTTGCACACGCTGGCCCAGTCGGGACAGTTGCAGTCTTGTTTTAGTTCCCGCTTGCTGGGGAACAAATCCAGCTTCGCCGCCTTGAATGCCTCCTCGATTTCTTGGGGCATTTCCCCGGCCAGCAGTTGAGCGACGAAATACGGCCGTTCCGCCAGCGCCGCCAACACTTTTCCCCAATCCTTCTCAGAAAGCGGCGTCAGTTCAATCGTTATTTTGTAAGGCGTGCGCCGCGACCCCTGCACTTTGGCTGTGATTTGCCCCTTGCCCTCTGCCAGCGACAATACCTGCCCTCTCCGGGCATAACTGCGTCCCCGCTGCAAACGGCCGCGATCCATCACCCGTTCCATGGCCGCAATCCAACGGGTGGCCCACCAATTCTTCACAAAATCGCCGCGTTTGCTTTTGGCTTTAATGCCCTCGTCTGTATCAATTGGTCTGGTTGGCTTGAAATTGTAGTACCAGCTCATTATTTGCTCCTAATCTCGTCGCAGGCTGACAAGTGACCGTAAATCGGCCGTTGACATTTCCGTCAGCCAGTTTTCGCCGCCGCCGATAATGCTTTGGGCCAGGGCTTTTTTGTCTTCGATCATGGCGTCAATGCGCTCTTCCAGCGTGCCCAGGCAGACGAATTTATGCACCAGCACGTTTTTGGTCTGGCCGATGCGGAAGGCGCGGTCGGTGGCCTGGTCTTCTACGGCCGGGTTCCACCAGCGGTCGAAGTGGAAGACGTGGTTGGCGCGGGTCAAATTTAGCCCGGTGCCGCCGGCTTTGAGCGACAGCAAAAAGACCGGCGGGCCATCTTCTCGCTGGAACTGTTCGACCATGACGGCTCGCTTTTTGGCCGGGACGCCGCCGTGCAAGTACAACGTGGGCACGCCAAACCGCTCTTGAATATAGCCTTGCAGCAGCCCGGCCATCTCGGTGAACTGGCTGAAGATGAGCAGCCGGTCGCCTTCGGCCAGGATTTCGTCCAACAGGGCATCGAGGCGCCGGAGTTTACCGGAACGGCCGTTATCCTCCCCCGGTTGGTACGCTTCTGTTTCATGCAAATATTGGGCCGGGTGGTTACACACCTGCTTGAGCTGCATCAGCATACTCAGCACCAATCCCTTGCGGGCGATGCCGCCTTCTTCCTGTTCTTCGATGCTGGCCAGCGCATCCTGCACCACTGCTTCGTAAAGGGTAGCCTGTTCCTCGCTGAGGTGGCAGTAGACCTTCATCTCCTGTTTGTCAGGCAAATCCTGGATGACGGTGGGGTCGGTTTTGACGCGGCGGAGGAGGAACGGCCGTGTCATCTTCCGTAATCTCTGGGCCGCATCCTCATCGCCATACTTCTCGATGGGCAGCGTAAACTCCTGGCGGAACTGCTTCTGCCCGCCCAAAAAGCCGGGATTGAGGAACTGCATAATCGACCACAACTCCGACAGCCGGTTTTCCACCGGCGTCCCGGTCAGCGCCAGCCGGAAATTGGCCGGTAATTTGCGGATGGTTTGGGCCTGTTTGGTGTTCGGATTTTTGATGTTTTGCGCTTCGTCTAGAGCCACGCCAAACCAGTCGATTTGTTGCAGCGTTTCACCATCACGCCGGGCCAAGGCGTAGCTGGTGAGGACCATGTCCACGCCTTGCGCTGCTTCGATAAATGCCTCGTCCCGCAGCCGGTCGCCACCTTGATGCACCAATGTTTGCAGGCCGGGCGTAAACTTTTGCTTTTCCAGTTCCCAATTGGTCACGACAGAAGTGGGGCAGATGAGCAAAACGGGAGCAGGCAGTCCCGCCATCTCTTCTTTCATCTGCTGAATCATGGTTAGCGTCTGGATGGTATTGTGGCAAATAATGTTGTTCGCCACAAAATTATGATGATGGGCAATCTCCAAGTCATACACCCATCCATCATAAAAAACATCTTCGATGGATTTTATACGGCAATAAAAGACTTCTTGGTCAATCAAATGTCGTAAATTGTGGCGTGTCGCTTGCAAAAAATCATAATTAAGCTGTGCATATGTGGACAATGTTTTATCTGTCCATTTTGAACGTGGTTTCTGTCTATAAGCTTGTTCAGATTCTCCGTTGATTACGCGATCTAATTTTTGAATAACTTTGCCCAAGCTATGTTCTGAAAATTGTTGCGAGCCATCTACATAGACTGTGTTATACATGCCTAAATGACGCAATGGCAGCCCAGTTTTAGCTGCTAAATTAGAAACCAAATGAGATGCAGGTATGCCTTCAATGTTTGTATTGCTAACGGCTTTGCAAATTGTGTCTAATTTTGCCTGTTTTCGTTCACTAATAAACCCGATCTCCTGCTGGAATATACGTGCGCCATTACCGCCTAATACACCAAAATAATAAGTTCGATAAATGCCTGAGCCATTTGTGGCGCATTTCTGCTTGGAACTGGTGCGCAGCCAAATACCAAAACGACGTAATAAAAATGCAAGTTGAGATATAAGTTGTTCTGATGCCGTGCTAATTTCAACAGAACGCATTCTAAGAGATGCAGATCCTTCGGCTTCAAAAAAGTGACGCAGGAAAATGCGTATCACTTCTGTATTAGCCTGCATAATAAAAGAGGGAATCGTTTTATCGGCCGATAATTTCCCCCAAACATATCCTTTTTCCTCCAAAAATTGACGATAGGCTACACTGTTAATGCGTAAAACAGGCGTTTTCCCTTCATGTAATTGAATACCAGGTTGATTGATTTTTAATTCGTATCTACTCCCAATTTGTTGTATCAGTTGATGTAATTCTTGTAGACGTTTTGTATCTTTTTGCGAGATATTTACAACTGCGACATCTGGTCTTTCGTGGCCTTCTGCGATTTGCCAGGCTAGAAATAGCGCTAAATCGTTGTCTACGGCGTTTTCTGCTCCAATCAATTTGCTCGGAACGCAAACATAATCGCCCACAGTTAGATCGTTACGCCAACCTGTGTTGGTTAGCAGTTTGTGCTGGCGGGTGATGGTGATTTGATTGCCGTCTTCCAGCATGATTTGACGAACGGGTTCTTGGATATGTTGGCGATACAATTTGTGAACAGCGGCAGCGGTTATGCTGCCTGTTTGTTCATCGATTGCATTGACAGTTAATAGCTCTGCGGGTTCCGCCCAGTAACCTTCGCCATCAAATTCTTCGTTTTGCGCGAATCTCTGCCAGAGGGTTGCGGCTGTTTGGGGCAGGCCATTGACAACGATGTTTGTGTCAGCGGCGACGCATTTACCGAGGCCCATGTCGTCGGCGAGGATGACGCCCATCCCCCAGCGGCGGGCAAAATGCAGCCAGGAGTAGCCGTATTGTTGATACGGCCGTAACTCCGCCCGCAGACCATTTGGCATGGGCAGCATTTCTAGTTTCTCATCCCCTTGCAGCCGGTTGAGCCAGTTTTGCAGCCAATCGTCCAGTTCGACGCCATCCACCTGGAGGCCGTTGCGCTGCTGTTCTTCACCGGCCAGCCCCAGCTTCATCGCCTCAAACAGTGACAGATCGCCCTCCAAATCCTGCTCCTGCCAGAAGCGAATGGCCGCCTCGATTTGCTCCGGATCCAATTGAACCCACTGGCCGCGAATTTGCACCAATGGCGATTTGAGGGCGACAAGGGCGTCGAATTCTTCCCGGCTCAGTTCGGTTTCGCCCAATGACAACTGCCAGCGGTAGCGAACCAGGTTGTCCATCGCCATGTGGCCGGTGGAAACGGCCGTTTGCCCCTTCAACTTCGACGTACTGCCCAGCTTCAACCGCACACCCAATCGCGTACCTGGTTTATTCCACCAGGGCGGGACCAGCAGACCAAACCCGGCCCGCTGCAACTGCGGCGCACATTGGCGCAAAAAGGTGTAGGCCTCGTCGGTCGTTAGCGTCATTTCGCTGGGACTGCGCTGCTGCAAACTGCGTTTCAGGGGCGGGAAAAAGCGGGCGGCATAGCCCAATCCGGTCAGCAATCGCTCTTGGGGCTTTTCAAAATGACGGTCGAGGGATTGCAGCACACTGCCTTTTGTTTTCCACACCTCGGCGGCGGGCACAATCAGGCTGGCATCGTCCCGCGCTTGCAGCAGGTAGTGCAACTGCCAGGCGGCTTCCCCTTGTTTGGTCCGTTTTTTGGCCTGCTGTGCTGGCGCTTCCAGGCGCAGGGCGACGCGGTAATGTTTGTCACCGGCGACGGTGAGGGCGCGTTCCCAGGCACGGAAACTGCTGGCAAAATGCTGCATCTGCCCGGCGCTGGCCTGGATGGTGGGGTTTGTGGCAAACAGTGCCCGCAGCCAGGCAGCGGCGGGTTCACTGCTGGTGGGTAGATATAACTCTTGTTTGGTGGCCCACTGGCGCACGGCCGTATCGGTGAGATGGTTCAAAAAGCTGTCCAAAATAGCGCGAGGTGGAATCGTCTCGTTGGGATCAGTGGCGTCGGCGCGGCAGATGGCGGGCATGGCCGTGGCTAGCTGGGCTGCCCGGCGCGCTTCGTCTTCACCATCCAGCAGCGGCTGCCAGCGGGCTTCAAAGTGTAACGCTCGTTTTTCGCGGACTTCAACCAACGTGGGCCGGTAAAGCTGCCGGGCCAGTAGCTCCAGGATGAAGACGAAGGTGGTTTGCCAGTAACGGCCGTCTACCCCCAACCGCACACCTGGTGGCAGATCATGCTGCTGCAAATAGGTGAGCAGGGACGAGGCATGCGCCGGTCCCAAGTCCAATCCGGCTGCCGTCCACGGTCGCAGTTCCGGCGAATCATCATCGGTTTCCCAACTGTGCAGTAAATCCGGGGAAGGAACGGGGCCGAAGCGATTGGTCGGCAGCCAAAGCGTCAACGTTTCGGTGGGCAATTTGCCGGCCCAACCGATTGCTTTTAGTAGATGGAGTAGTTCTGACGGGCCGGTGGTAAAGGGATGGAGTTGGGTTGATTTTTTGCGCCGGTTGCGGCTGGGCGGGTCGGTTGCAGTGGTTTCGGCCCAGAAAAGGAAACGGCCGTGCTGCCCCGACTGGGTAGGTGTTAGCCAGTGAAGATGAAGAACTTGCATCTATACTCCAGTTTGCTTTCGGGTAAACGACTTTGTCATTTCGTTTGATTTCTGTTTCTTTATGTTAACCAACCATATTCGGCTAAGCCTTTTACACCTGGTTCCCACTGCATATGGGTCCCGTGGGGATGGATCCAGGCCAGATGCCAATGATGATGCTCGTTAGCTTGCCACAAATCGGCCGTCCAGGCAATCCAGCCGAATACGGGCGGCTCCGGGCCACCCCACAATGGCTCCCATTGCAGCCAAAGGACGGGGTGGTTTTGAGTGACAGCCCAATCAGCAATATGCTGGCGCAGCGCCTGACCGTCGTCATCCAGGTAGTAAGTGATAATCGTATTATAAATGACAACAGGCCGATCAGGTTGTTGGGGCACGGCCGTGTCCAAAAATGCGGGCAGTTCATCCGGTAAATGAGTGGGGTAAAGGCGGACGGGAGCGGTTCCCAGGTTGTTCAAATGAAAGGCGGCAATGCCTTCGCGCAGCCGGTCCAGACGGTGAGTCTGGTCGGCCCAGATGAAGGCAGCCAGTGTTTGTTCGGCAACGGCCGTTTCCAATTTGAACGGGGCCAGATCGCAGCCGGTGCGGGAAAGGATGCGTGGTTGCTGGTTGGCAGTTGGCGGCTGGTAGAAGCGGCCATCAGATTGCATCGGAAATTGGACGGGATTCCCGTGGCCGATGTCAATGAACTGGTCACCGAATGTCAGCCGATAATTGCGCGCTTCAGCGACCAGATTGAGTCCGGCGCTGGCTCCCAGGTCAACCAGATAAACCGCTTCCCAGCCAGTGTACAGCAGGGGCAGCAGCCAGCAGACACCGCGTGCCGTTTCATTGGTCTGAACGGTGGCCGTTTGGATGAAAGGGGCTAACTGCTTACGCCGGGCCATGATGGTTTGGCGCAGGATTTGGGGAAGCTGCGGATCGGTTAAAGGCCGGCTGCCGCCGGTCGAGGGGAAGTATTGTGCCAATTCGGCCGTTTGGGGGTCCTGATTGAGAACGTCACGGTGCAGACCGGCCATTAAAAGCAGGGTGATGTCGAGGGAGGCACGGCCGTTACTTGTCCTCACCAGCCATTCAACCAACGGATCAGTCTCATCCGCCGCCAACCAATCGCCAACCAAACCAAACAGCCGCGCATACAGCGGCGAGTAACCGGCGGCGAATTCCTGCTGTTTATGGAAACGATGGGCCAGTTTAGTGCGAAAATCAGTCATAATTGAGATTGATGATTGAAGATTGAGCGACTTTCAATCATCAATCTTCAATTATCAATCTTTTTACGGCCGTTGCAAAATATGAGTCACAATCGTCGCCCCGCTGCCGCCGATGTTTTGCGTCATGGCGGTGCGGACACCGTCGATTTGAGCATCACCGGCCTGACCGCGCAGCTGCAGTGTGGCTTCGGCCAGTTGGTAGAGGCCGGTTGCGCCCACGGGGTGGCCGCGTGCTTTCAGGCCGCCCATGGTGCAGATGGGGATACGGCCGTTGGGCAAAATATCGCCGTTCTGAGCCAATCGCACCCCCTGGCCGGGTTCGGCAAATCCGCAGGCTTCCAGCGACAACGCGGCCATCACACTGAAGGCGTCATGCAGTTCAAACAAATCGACATCATCCGGGCCGATGTTGGCCTGACTGTAGGCTTTATTGGCCGACGTTTCCGCCGCCTTCAGCCACAGCGGGTCTTCCCGGTCGTGGATGGCCAGGGTATCGATGGCCGCGGCCGAACCGATGACGCGCACGGCATCCGGCGCTTTGTCGGCCGGGACGAGCAGCAGCGCCGCTGCGCCGTCGCCAATCGGCGAGGCATCGAACAGGGTGATGGGATCGGCCACAATACGGCCCCGCGCATACGTTTTTTGCGTAATCGGTTCCCGGAACAGTGCATTGGGATTTTTAGCCCCGTTGGCGTGGGCATTGATGGGAAAGGGGGCGAAATCATCGTGCTGGTAGCCGTATTCATGCATGTAGCGGCGCATGATCAGCGCATTGAGTCCGACGAATGAGACCCCGTGAATCACTTCATAATCGGCGTCGGCAGCGGTGGCTAAAGCAGCTGTGATTTCGCCACCGCGGGGTTCGGTCATTTTCTCCACGCCGATGACCAGTACCGCATCCATCTCGCCGCTGGCGACGCCAATGATGCCCTGGCGCATCGCCGAGCCGGCCGAGCCGCAGGCCGCTTCCAGTTTGACTGCTTCCACGCCCCATTGACCCAGAAAATCGGCCACCAGTGCGCCCAGATGACGCTGTTGATTCATGCGGCCGCTGGTCATGTTGCCCACGAAGATGGCGTCTACATGTTCCACACCGGCATCCTGCATCGCAGCGCGGCCGGCATTGACGGCCAGTTGGCGGATGGACACATCCCAATGCTCGCGCACCGGCATCTGGCCTACGCCTAAAATGGCTACTTGTCGCATTCAAAACCTCCGAAACAAAAAAAGATGGCAGTTATTTGCCATCCCTGATTGTATCACGGTGTCCTGCCAGAAACTGTCAAGATAAAATAGATTGTTATTTTTTCGATTTAAGTGCCACTCGGATTGAAAAAACTATGCGGTAAACAATTATTCTTTTTGCTCCTTCTTCAGCACACTGGCCAACGCTGCCAATCTGGCACGGCATTTAGTAACTCCTTGTTCGTTCCCCTGTTCAGAATATATGGACAAACTCTTGTCGTAAAGCCTGGCTGCAAGCGGGTAATGACCTTGAGATTCTGCCAGGTGAGCGAGGTTGTGAAGTACATCAGCAATACTTGATTCTAGACCCATCTTTTGTAACAGATCCAAACTCTCATGAAAAAGTTCTGCCGCCTGCAGGTAATCACCCTGTTGTTGCGCCACTTGAGCGAGAATGTTGAGCGAAAGAGATCGCATTGTCCGTTCGCCGACCTCACGGTGCATGGCGATACTTTCCTCAAGTCGGGCACGCGCCGTGTCGAGGTTACCTTGTAATGAGTCCGTGTACCCCCAGTTCATTAATGGAATGCCGATACCCCATTTGTCACCCGTTTCGCGAAACAAGGCTAGGCTTTCTTCAAACCGGGAACACGCACCGGCGTAATCATTTCCTAGCAGATGGACTTCTCCAACAAGAGCGAGTGCGAGGGCCACACCCCATTTGTCTCCAATCTTGCGAAATGATGCCATAGCTTCCTCGATGGCCAGTTGTACTGAATCCGGGTCAGTTTGATAAGTCATTACCATCGCGTAGGCAGAGAGGGTCAGGGCAAGTCCCCAATCTTGTGAAGGACCCAATTCCCGATAGAGGGTGATGCTCTCCTCCAGAAGCGAACGTGCCGCATCCAGGTCGCCAGGCCAGGCCAAGGAACCTGCCCAGCATAACACTTTTGCTCGCAAGGCGGGTGAAGCGTCGTTTCCTTTCTGCAGCGCTTTTGCTGACCAATCGCGTCCTTCACTCACGTAGCTGCGAATTGTCCAAAACTGTCCTAGCGCTCCGGCCAGTCGCAATCCCGCTTTCGCATCTGCAGCGCGCTCAATGAACCATGCCAAGGCTGCCCGCAGGTTACTACGTTCTATTTCCAGCCGATCCAACCACACCTGTTGCGCGGCAGTTCGTAAATGCGGATCCGCTTCTTCCGCCAAAGCCAGAAAATACTCGGCATGTCGCTGCCGGCTTGTCTCTTCTTCGCCTTTTTCTGCCAGCCGCTCCAGTGCGTATTCACGTATTGTTTCCAACAGCGTAAAGCGCAACACGCCATTGTGTTTTTGTCGTACCACAAGGTTATTGTCAACCAGCGATGCTAGTACGTCCAAAATGGTAAGTGAGGCGTGAGGCTCGATGTCGCGCATCATGCTTTCCGCTGCCTCCAACGTCCAGCCGCCAACGAATACACCTAAACGGGCAAGTAGCAGCTTTTCTTCTGAAGTAAGCAAGGCATAACTCCAATCAATCCCATCGTTTAGCGTGCGGTGTCGTCCCTGGAGGTCATGCAGACTGTCAGTGTGGAGCATTAGCTGTCCGCAGAGCCTATCCAAAAGCGTTTGGGCTGACAGTACTTTGATCCGGGCAGCCACTAACTCGATGGCTAAGGGCAACCCGTCGAGTCGCCTACATATGGCGACGATTGCCCTGATATTGTCTGCGTTGAGGGTGAAATCTGGCCTGACGGCCTGGGCGCGCTCGACGAACAACGTGATGGCAGAGTAATGAATTAACTTGGCTGGATCAAATCCTGCATCTGCCTCGCTGGGTAAAGCCAGCGGCAGGACAGGAAACTGGCGTTCGCAGCGGAGATGCAGCGGCGCGCGACTGGTGACTACTATACTTAGCCAGGGGCAATCGGCCAACAGTTCGCCGACGAATGGCGCGGCCGTCACAACTTGCTCAAAGTTGTCCAGCACGAGCAGCATGTGTTTGTTGCTCAAATATTGTTTGAGGCGGTTGGCAAAAGAGCGAGGGGTGGTTTCGTTGACCCCCAAGGTCTGGGCGATAGCTGAAGGGACCGTGTTCGGGTCGCGGATAGAAGCCAGAGCGACAATGTAAACACCGTCGTTAAACTCATCGAGCAGACTGGCAGCGACTTGAGCAACTAAGCGCGTCTTGCCAACACCCGGGGGGCCAACCAGTGTGAGCAATCGAAGATCGTCATTCAGCAGACGTTTGCGTATGGCAGCCATATCCTGGTCGCGCCCGATCAATCGGGTTAACTGTGACGGCAGGTTCGTGAGGCAGCTGGCAACCGGCGCGAATAGGACCGACCAGCGGGCGCTCACCCCCATTCGCGCGAATCTCACGAATGCTGAGCGTTCATTGGTGGCAACACCAAGATGATCGGCCAGCAACTCGGCGATTTGTTTGGATGGTCGCCTCTCGTGTGATTCGATCTTCTGAATAGTGATCACGGCGCATCCGACTTGCCACGCCAACTCCTGCTGGGTCAGATCGAGCGCTTTGCGGCGCTGTTTGAGCCACTGTCCAAATAATATATCGCCACGCATCTCCATTTACTCACTTGGGTGCCGCAACCACTAAATGGGGGATCACGGATTCAGAAATAATTATACCATGCTCTGTATTGGTGATTGTATGGCCGGCTGTATGGCTCCAATCTTCCAATTAACATCGCAGTTAAGTATGTTAATTACAATGACAAGTGAGGTGGTATGATGATAGGAAGACGAATTCTTGTAAGTGTATTGGCTCTTGCTATGCTGACCGCGTTGGTAGTTGAATTGGGGAAAGCCCAAGGATCAAGTCTAAGCGAACAGGTCCAGGCTGGAGAAACCGAAGACTTGGCCCAAGAAGTAGGTGGTTACATCCCCGTTCAGGGACAAGTGGCCGACGCTAACGGTCACCTGCTTGATGGCGACTACAATATCACTTTTAGGCTTTATGATGATCCGGTAGCAGGTGCTTGGCTTTGCTCCTATACTGAGGTGGTTCCTGTAACTAACGGCCTGTTCACGGTTTACATCGGTGGGATATGCGCGTTGCCAGGTGTTTTTACCGGCGACCAACTCTACTTAGGCATCAAAGTGGAGGATGATGAGGAGATGGTCCCACGACAGCCAATATATCCCGTGCCATATGCTATGAGTCTGCAACCTGGGGCGAAAATTCAAGGGGATGTTGGCGGCAGCGTTTTGTGGGTGGAGAACACTCGGTCAACAGGCAACAACAACGGTATTCATGGCCGTGCCGCCTCACCCGATGGCTACGGCGGTTACTTTGACAATGATGGCGGTGGTTATGCGCTTGGTGTTGGCGGTGGCATGGAAATGAGTGTCAACGCAACCAGCGCGCAACCGATCAACGTGGGAGATCGCTACCGAGACAACGCCATTATTGCCTGGGCTAATGTAAACTCTGACGGAACAATTGGTTGGGAATTTGGCGTGGCTTCGGCGACAAGAGCAGGCGTGGGGAACTACATTATTGAACTTGATGCTAACACCGCGGGCACATCATCTTTTATTCCTATGGCTATTGCCGAAGTTGAAACCGCGCCTGACAGTGCGGAAGAAGTTCGGATCTTATCTATCAACCAGACCAACTCGTCCATCTTCCGCGTGTACATAACCAATGGAAATTGGAACCTGGTGGATAATCAATTCATGTTTATGGTTACAGGAAGGTAGGTGTGCCGTGAAACGGGCCATAATTCTCTTTACCCTGGCTACCTTGCTCATACTGGCGGGCGGTGCTCTCACCATGTCCTCCGCCAACTACCGCCTGGATTGGTTCATTCCATTGACAGGGGGTGGTGGACCGGCCAGTTCAGATCACTATGCCGTCAACCTCACTGTTGGACAGACAGCTATTGATGCGTCTTCTAGTATCAACTATGACATCGGGTTGGGCTTCTGGCGCGGTGCGACGGGAGTGCGGTATCGCATCTACTTGCCGTTGATCGTGCGTGAGGACGGTATATAAATCTAAGAGATCTTCGATTCAATACTCGCGGCCGTGGTTGAAGACACAACGGCTGGGTTCAATGCCGAGGTGCGACATCGCTGAGATTGGGTAATCTGTCAGTAAATATCCTTCAGCTTTGTGTCATGCTTTGTTCGCATAAGGAGGTAAATCATGCGACGTCTTCGTTTCAGAACTATTCCAACGGGCTTGCTCTTACTGTCCATCCTTGTGATCGTTTTATTGGTTAGCTCATCGAGCGCCTACGCCAGCAGCCGCACCGAGAATGGAGGCGACCTTCCCTACTATGCCCGCATTGAGCGGGACGAGGAGCCTATCCACGATGGGGGATGGGCTCCCATTGTCTTCTACCGGCCACCAGAATGTGTCCCTGATGATTTCAACCTTCTCGATTTCTACCATTTTCCCGATGATACTAGCCCTGGCGCATTCGCTTGCCAGCCACCTACTACGGATGGGTTTATCATTTGGGAAGGCGAACCGTGGCTTTCCAATCCCAGCCTGATCAAATTGCATGGACTGGGTGCGGTGCCCGTGTGGTTCGTGAGTTGGTCTGATCTGCAAGTTGCTCTGGAGGACGACAAGTTAACCGTACCAGAGTTGCAGGCAATCGATTCGTTAATGATTGGTTCAGCCAACCGCTACAACGAAACATTGCACCCAGGTGTCATGATTAACTATGTGGCTAAGGGCAATTTGTCAGACGGTCAAAGCTTTTGGGTTCATGCCCGGTTGGTTGCCGGTGACGTCCCATACGCGCGAATTGTCTTTCGGTAGGAGCAAGACGGCCGTTCAGCCTACCGTTAATGTTAATGGCTGCCTATGATGCAAATTGACATTTCCAAATACTGAAATGTTATCGGGTTTTAATCATTGTCGCCCAGCCGGCGCGGGTTGGGGATACGGCCGTTTCCCTAACAGTGCGACTATCATAACGATGGTGAGTACGGCCGTGCCAAAAACGAGATACATGCCCCGCCCGCCGACAGCATCCAGCAGTAAACCGCCGCTGAAACCACCCACAGCCATGCCAAACCCGCCGACCATCGCCCCAAAAAGCCCTTGCGCCGTGGCATTCAGGCCGGGTGGTGCGTTTTGGTCGGCGTAAGCCACACCGGCCAGCCACATGAGCGGATAGCCCAGCCCATTAAGCAGCTGAACCGGAAAGACGAGCCAGGTGGTATTGATGGTCGCTAACAGCAGCAAACGTAAGCCGGAGATGGCGACAGTCAATGTGACGAGTTTGTAGGGCTGGAACCGGTTGAGGAGATGATGGCTGAAAATGAGAATGGGGATTTCGGCCAGCGTACCGGTCATGAGAATCAGCCCCATGATGGAGGCCTTCGCTCCTAACCCTTTCATGTAGGGCAGGAGATAGTTGTTGGTGGAGGCCACGCTCAAGCCGCCGGCAAAGGCCATCGTCAAAAAGAGAATGAATTGGCGGTTTTGCAGCAGGGTGCGCGCGCCATGCCGAAAGGATGTTCTTTCCTGGGATAGGTTGTGCTCTAATTTTTGACTGACGAGCAAGCCCAGAAACAGCATCGCGCTGCCACCCCAAAAGGCCATTTTCAGCCCGTAATTTTCGACAAGTGCTCCGGCAAAAATGGCTGCCAGCCCGAATCCGATGGTGCCGCCAACGCGGACACGGCCGTACATCTTCTTCGCCTCGCCCAACATAAACATGGTGGCACTGTCTGCCAGCGAGTTAATCGGGGCAAAGAAAATGTTAAAAGTGGCGACCAGGAGCAAAACCGGCAAGAACGACCGGAGAAACGGCAGCAAAAACATACCGAGACCGCTCAACAGCAAGGTCAGGCTTAAGATGAAGCGGTGCCGGTTGCTGGTGTCGGCCAATCCGGTCCACAGCGGCGCGCTGAACAGGGTAATCAGCGGTGCTAATCCGGTCAGCAGGCCGATTTGTGCGCCGGAAAAACCTAAACCCTGGTAGTAAAGCACGGTAAACGGGCCAATAAAGGCGACGCAGGCAAAGAAGAAGAAACTAATAGAAAACGGCCATATTTTTTTCATATTTCCCCCGCTCCATGGGGGTATCAGGCCGCCAGTGTAGCTGACTGCCGTACATAGGCAACTACGGCGTCGAGGGTGGGCAAGAACTGATGGGATGTATCGAAATATCGTAACTGATGCCGGCTGCATTCTGCCTGTAAATAGTGACTGAAGACAATCTCGCGCTGTACAATGGTCAGCAAATCAGTGTCGGTGTATTCCAGGGGCCAATCATTTGGATGCCCGCCGTATGTTCGGATTTCTTGTAGTTTCCGATCTGGTGATATTGTGGGATAGCCGAGAAAACAGGCACGGACCTGTGCTGGATGTGTCTGTCGCAGGGCCGCCACATGTTGGGGCAAGATTTCACCCTCAAAAACGTAATCGATCCTATCATGAAGCAGGCTTACGCTCATTTCGCGCACCAGCGGCCAGAGGCGTTCGGCGACTTGCAGCCCGCCGGCATCGGGATCAATTGCGAATTCCGGTACGCCGCGAGTCAGACCCATCTTGAGAACATCCAGGCTCAGAAAGGGGAACTGCATTTCAGTGAGCAGTCGCCGGGCAAGTATGCTTTTGCCGGTGCGGGCCGCGCCGCCGATGAAGAGAAGCATTAGTCGAATTTCCCTGGGTTATTTTTGAAGAGTATGTTTGAGATGGGGGAACGGCCGTTCCCCATCAAAACAAAATCACCCAACCAAACAAAAGGGGCGCGGCGGTAACGCCGGCCCCAGCGTGATGGCTGATAAGCTGACAGGCTGACAAGCTGAAATACTATTTCGCCTCAATCATCATCGTCCAGCCAAAGCGGTCGGGGATACGGCCGTATTGAATCCCCGTCAATTCATCAAACAAACGTTTGGCCACCGGGCCAACCTCGTAATTGTTGATGATATATTCCTCATCCTTGTAGCCGAACTTGCCCACCGGGGCGATGACCGCCGCCGTGCCACAGCCAAACACTTCCGTGATTTTGCCCGATTGCACATCGGCCAGCATCTCGTTGACGTCGATTTGTTCTTCGCTGACCTCGTAGCCCAGGTCGCGGCCCAATGTGATGACCGAATTGCGGGTGATGCCGGGTAAAATGCTGCCGGTCAGCGGCGGCGTGATGATGTGCTGGCCTTCGTAGACAAAGGCAATGTTCATCGCGCCTACCTCTTCGATGTAACGGCCTTCGATGGCGTCCAGCCACAGCACCTGCGAATACCCTTTGGCTTTGGCTTCCTCACCGACGAAGATGCTGGCAGCGTAGTTGCCGCCGGTTTTGGCATTGCCCACACCACCGCGCACGGCGCGCCGGTATTTGTCGGAGATGTAGACGGGCACGGGGTTGAAGCCTTCTTTGAAGTAGGAACCAACCGGGCCGATGATGACGTAGTGCAGGTATTGGCTGCTGGCGTGAACGCCCAACGCCGGTTCGGTAGCGATCATCGTGGGGCGAATGTAGAGAGCGGCGCCGGGGACGCGGGGAACCCATTCGCTTTCCAATTCCACCAGTTTGGCAATGGCGGCCAAATGCTCTTCTTCGTCGGTGACGGCCATAGCCATGCGCCGGGCGGAGTTGTTGAACCGTTTCATGTTTTCCCAGGGGCGGAACAGGTTGATGTTGCCGTCGGGACGGCGGTAGGCTTTGAGGCCTTCGAAGATTTCCTGGGCGTAGTGGAACACGGCCGTTGCCGGGTCCAGTGAAAAAGGTGCGTACGGCCCAATTTGCGCATCGTGCCAGCCTTTATCGGCCGTATACTTTTGGCTGAACATGCGGTTGGCAAATTTGTTACCAAAGCCAAAATCATGTTCAGGGATTGGTTTTAATTTTGATTCATCCAGGGGCAGAATTTGAATGTCCACGAGTTCTCCTTTTTGGCGGCAGAATTTTCTGTCAAATTTCTCAATCTTGAAAAGTTATTTGTAAACAGTTCTTTATTGGCCATAAATTTTGCTCAATCGTTGGCGATATTCTTCATAATCGGTGAGGCGGCGGTCATATTCGCTGTCCATCAGCGGCGACGAGATGATGAAATCGGCCGAGGCCCGGTTGGAGGCGATGGGAATATTCCACAGCACAGCCATGCGCAGCAGCGCTTTCACATCAGGGTCGTGGGGCTGGGCTTCTAGCGGGTCCCAGAAGAAGATCAGGAAATCAATCTCACCCTCGGCGATTTTAGCGCCGACTTGCTGATCGCCGCCCAGAGGGCCGCTTTGCAGTTTTGTGATTTCCAGCCCTAGTTCTTTTTCCAAAAGCCAGCCGGTCGTGCCGGTTCCGTATAGTTTATGTTGGGTCAGAGTGGTTTTGTTGAAGGTGGCCCATTCCAATAAATCGTCCTTTTTATGATCGTGGGCGACCAGAGCGATTTTTTTGGCGGGCTGCATCGTGATAGTCTGGGTAATCATAGTTAATCCTTGCGAAATGTACCTGTTGCATGGGCGGCGTTTTCGGCCAGCGGCCACAGAAGGCGGACGGTGCTGCCTTCGCCGGGCTGGCTTTCAACTTCAATTATTCCGTTATGTAAATCTACAATTTCTTTGACGATGGTTAAGCCTAATCCGGTACCGGGGATGTTTAAGTGGGCGATGTTTTGTCCCCGATAGAACCGTTCAAAAATATGAGGTAGTTCGTCAGCCGGGATGCCGACTCCAGTATCCTTGATTTCCAGACAGGCATATTCGCTGCTTGATAGGAAAGTGCGAACGGTGATTGACCCTTCCAGCGTGAAGTCCAGGGCATTGGTGAGGATGTTGTTGACGGCTTGCAGCAGTTGGTTGCGCTCGGCGAGGATAGGCGGCAGGTTGACAGCCGGTTTGGAAATGAGATTGAGGTCGGCGGCCTGGGCACGTTCCTGGTTCATGGCAATGACGATGGCGATGGTGTCGTTGAGGTCAACGGCCGTAAACGGCAATGATCCTTCGTATAAATTCAACCGGGAAATATTCAAAATATCTTCAGTCAGCCGCACCAGCAAATCCGTTTTTTGCCGCAAAACAGTCATATATTTGGCTTTGTTTTCCGCTTTACCGCGATCCAACAAGTCCATGTACAGGTTGAGGGTGGCCACCGGGGTGCGCAGCTCGTGAGAAATATCGGAAATGAATTTTGTTTTGAGTTTATCCAGGTCTTGCAAACGGGCATTCGCTTCGGCCAGTTCTTGTGTGCGCTGCGCGACACGTTCTTCCAGTGTGTCGGTCACGCTGGCTCGTTTGAGGGCATTGGCGGCGATGTGGGATACGGCCGTTAACAACCTTACGTCTGCCTCAGTATATTGACGTTTTTGATCCGAGCCAATATGCATCACGCCCAGAAGATCATCTTGTGTTTGCAGGGGCAATGAAATTGCGCTGGTTGTCCCTTTGAAACTATCCGCTTCACCGGGCGCCAGACTCAAAAGGGGATCATTGGCCACATCAGTAGAAATATAAATTTCGCCGGTTGCGGCCACGTGTCCCGTAATCCCTTCTCCGGGTGGTTGGCGTAATCCTATCTGATAATAATTGGCCGGTGCTGAATAGCGCGAAACCAGCTCGTCCGTTTCAGGATCAACTAAAAAGAGGACGCTGAAAGAAGCACCAATTGCTTTGACCGTTTTTTCCATAAGAATGGGCAGCATTTCCGGTACCGTCTTGGCCGTGCGTAGAGAGGCCGAGATTTCGGCCAGCGTTTCCAACTCGAAGGCCCGCTGGCGGGTTTCTTCATATAAGCGGGCGTTTTCGATGGCGACTGCGGCTTGAGCAGCAAAAGCACTGGCCAGACGGATGTGTGTCTGATTGTAAAAACCAACCTCTTTCTTGTCCAGAGCCAACATACCGATAATTTGCTCGCCAAATACCAAAGGCACACCTAGCCAGGAACGAATGGGGGTTTCATTAAATGGTGAATCATGATACCGAACGTACAAGGTGGGCGCGTCACTCATGATAACGGGTTTACGTTTCTCAACCACTTGCCGATTTGGATTATCGGTTTTTGTTAAGTCGAATCGAATGCCTAGCAGTTTGTTTACATCAGCAAAACCATGACCACCGATAATTTCCAGAAATGTACCATCTTTTATTTGCTGCACGGAAGCACTGTCGTAAGGAACCACTTTTTGCAGTTCTTCCAGAATGCTGTCGAGAACATCTTGTAGGATCAAACTACTGCTTAACGCCTGGGTGGCGGCTTGTAAGCGTTCGGCGCGGTCGCGTGCGATATGTTCTTCTTTGAACAGGTAGGCATTTTGCAGAGCCAGGGCGCTTTGTTGGGCTAAATCCTGCAACATTTTCAGGTCGTTTTTGCTGAAGGTGCGTATGTTTCCGCCGGTCTCCTGGCAACTGATGACGCCTATTACTTTGTCGGCCAAAATGATGGGCACTTGAATGACGCTGCCCAGCAGTTTGGGCGGAATGGTGTCGGAGCGGCCGGGAAAGGTTTCGTAGTCGCTGACGCTCAAGGGCTGCCGGGTGGACAAAACACGCCCGGCCATTCCTTCGCCTTTTCGAATTTGTGAACCTAACAGATCCTGTCCGGGACCGTACACGGCCGTTAACGTCAGCGTTTGTTCGTCATCATCAACCAGATAGATGCCGCCGGCAGGAACACCTAATAAATTGGCTGCTCTCTCGGTAATGGCTTGCAGCAGTTCATTCAAGTCACGATGGGAGACGATATCCAGCAAAGTCTCATTTAACGCCGTCAATTGGTCGGCCCGCTGGCTTAATGTGTTCAACAGATCGGCCATTTCCCGCTGTCTTTCTAATTCTAGTTGATTGCGGTAATACACGACTAAGAGATTGGCTGCTCCTGCCGCTAAAACCAGATTGAAGGGACCGATTAGAATATCGTAAAGAGAGATGGCGGAGGCGTAAAGGGGGGTGATAAGTATGACCAGAAGGGATACGGCCATAAAAAGTAGTGAATATTTGGGCGAAAAAAACATACTACCTACCGTGACGATGATGAGTAGATAATATAGCGCAATTAAATTGTTGGGTGGCTGACCTATGCTGGCGACAGTCATGACAGCTAACAGACCAATGACCATAGCCACAACAATCGAAACCCTGTAGTGCAAGAATCGGCCAAGAAAGTAGAGGAGCGCAAACAAAATAAAACAAGCCAGCGCCGTCAGCAAAAGAGGAACCTGTGTGGGGATATTTTGCGGTTCGATTAAAAAAGGAATAAAAATACCCAATGTCGCGATGGGTGTGATCAAGAGTAAAAGGATGAGAAAGAACCGAGCCTGAAGATGATTGTGGTCACCTTGGACGGCCACACTTGGCTCAGTTAAATTTTTCCACACAGATAGCAACTTTTTTTTCATGGTAAAAACGTATCCCTTATCACAATCATGATACCCGACTTGGTGTGAAAAATGAAGATTAAAGCGATATTGCTTCGGTTAGCTTTTGCTTTGGCCTCATTGACCATGTTATGATCACTGCTCATGTACCCGATTCTAACCCGTTATGGTTCTTTTTTCTTGTACAGCTTGACGGTTGTGCTGAGTGGCGGTATTTTTGCCGGTTTGGCCCTTGCGGCCTGGCGTGCCCGTCGATTAATGATAAATGCTGACTGGTTAGATATATCTTTGTTTGGGTTGGTCACAGGGCTGATCGGCGGCCGGATGGGTTTTGTCTGGTTGGAATGGGGTTATTTTGGGGAACGGCCGTATCAAATCTTCCAATTCTGGCGCGGCGGGCTGACCTATCATGGCGTACTGCTGGCCGGGCTGTTGGGTGGATGGGGCTGGTGTGTGCTGCGAAAACGCTCTTTTCTCCAGGATGTCGATTTACTGGCCCCATCGATTGCGCTGGTCAGTGTTTTTGGTTGGTTTGCTTGCTGGCTGGATGGGTGTGGCTACGGCCGTGAAGCCCCCGCCGGCAGCCTTTTTGCTGCCAATTTACCTGATCATCTCGGCGTTTTCGCCTGGCGCTACCAGACTCAACTGCTGGGTGTGGGGCTAAGCTTACTCGTTTTTGTTCTGGTTTTGTTCTGGTCGCGCCGTTGGGTACGGGGTGAGGCGTTCTTTTTTGTGTTATTTGCGCTTAGTTTGGGGCGCGTTGGACTTGGTTTTTTACGTGGGGATACGGCCGTTCTCATCAACTCAATCAGACTAGACACCCTCCTGGATGCCACATTAACCATCCTTTCCTTGATTCTGCTACAATATTCTCATATAAGAAACAAAATCGTCAATCATTAATCGTCAATCTTATGAAACTAAAAGTTGGACTGGCCCAAATTACACCTAAACTCGGTGACGTTGCCGCAAACCTGACTCTGCATCTCAAAACCATCGAAGAAGCAGCCGAAGCTGGCGTCGAACTGCTTATTTTCCCTGAACTTTCCCTGACCGGCTACCGGCTGCGTGATCTGACCTTCAGCGTTGCCTTACAGCCAACCTTCAAAGACCCCATCTTCGCCCAACTGCTCGATGCCAGCCGGGACATGGATATCGTTGTTGGCTTTGTCGAAGCCGACCAGCGGCAAAAATTCTACATCACCGCCGCCTATCTTTCGCGAGGACAGGTTGTGCATCTGCATCGAAAAGTATACCTGCCTACCTACGGCATGTTTGATGAAGGACGTTATTTTGCCTGGGGCGATACTATTCGCGCCTTTGATACCCGCTTTGGCCGCGTAGGTATCCTCATTTGTGAAGATTTTTGGCACATCAGCCCGCCTTATGTCCTGTGGCTGGATGGGGCTGATATTTTGATTCTTACCTCAGCTTCGCCAGGACACGGGCTGGCCACGGAACATAAAATCGGCAGCGCCCTGTGGGTAGAACATATCAATCAAGCGTATGCCAGTACCTTTACCAATTTTGTCATCCACACGAACCGTACCGGCTTTGAGGATGGTGTTAACTTTTGGGGCGGTTCTACCGTCTTTGATCCGTCCGGCAAGCTGGTGGTGCAGGCACCTTATTACGAACCGGCCCTCGTCACCGCCAAACTGGATTTGAACCAACTGCGCCGTACCCGGACCCGGCTGCCATTGCTGCGCGACGAGCGGGTGGGGCTGACAATGCGCGAATTAAAGCGAATATTAGAAGATTAAGGATTAAATCGCAGGTTGGTTCAATTTCTAAAATTGAACCAACCTTGCCAGGTTATTTTCATGACTGACAATTTTGAGTTTGAATTACTTGATGACGAACCGGAAGGCCATAAATCAGGTTTTGTGACAGTGATCGGGCGGCCCAATGTGGGTAAGAGTACGTTGATTAATGCCTTTCTGGGCCAGAAGATTGCGATTGTGACACCGCGTCCGCAGACGACACGTATCCGCCAACTGGGTATTTTGACAGATGAAAATTATCAAATGGTGTTTGTTGATACGCCAGGGATGATGAAGCCGCGCCACAAACTGGATGAGTTTATGGTGGAAACGGCCGTAGACGCGCTAAATGATGCCGATGTTGTCTTGTGGTTGGTCGATGGCAGCGAAATGCCCGGCCCCGGCGACCGCGCCATTGCCGCTCACCTGGCTGAATTGGACGAAAATGTGCGCGTGGTGCTGGGCATCAACAAAGGGGACATGCTGGCTATGGAGCAGGTTTTGCCCCATACCGAGGCGTATCGTGAACTGGTTCCGGCGGCTAAATGGATTTTGTTTTCGGCGCTGCACGGGAACGGCCGTGACGAGCTGCTGCAAATGCTGGTCGAAGCACTGCCCGAAGGCCCCCGCTACTACCCGGCCGATCAAGTTACCGATCTATACTTGCGCGACATCGTTGCTGAACTCATTCGCGAACAAATCATGCTGCAAATGCGTGACGAAGTACCCTACGGTGTTGCCGTCCAAACCGATCAATACAAGGAACGAGAAAACGGCGTCACCTACATCGCGGCCAACATTTTCGTCGAGCGGGACAGCCACAAACGCATCTTGATTGGAGCCAAAGGGGCGCAGCTGCGTCAAATAGGAGCCGCCGCCCGCCAGGAAATCGAATCGTTCCTGGAGAGCAAAGTGTTTTTAGATTTATGGGTAAAAGTAGAACCAAAATGGCGGCGCAATGAGCGTGTCCTCAAACGTTTCGGCTACAGCAGCGGCAACTAATTGGTTGCTTTGCACTGATGGCGGTGTCTAATGGAATGGGCTGCGACGCATTTGTGAAAATTGCCGTATTGGAGGCAGTAAATCGGCAGTGCATTCCTGGCAGGAGGTTTTGATGTCAGAAAAACAGACAGAAGAACAGATAAATCGACGTAAATTCTTGAAAGCGGCTGCGGTAACGGCCGTTGCCGCCACAGCCACCGGTACCGCCGCTTCTCTGCTCAATTCACAGAAATCATCAACCCGACCATCCGTGGGCCAACCGCCCGTGGGCCAACCGCTCACCGCCGCCATCGCGAAAACCGATCAAACGGATGATTTGCTCACTCAAATGGCCGCTCTCCGGGCTGAAAATGCCCGGTTACAAGCCGATTTGGAACTGGCGCAATATCGTTTGACGACACAAGAAACGGCCGTTGCCGAAACCGATACGGCCGTGCAATCCATAGCCACAGAGCTGGATGCCGCTCATCAGCAGATCGGCATTTTGGCCGGTCTGGTAGCGCTCTACGAACAGCTTGATGACGCAGATGTGTCGGCTATCCTGGAAGAAGGCCTGGCATCGGTTTCGGCGGTCATTGCTGACGCCATAGATGATCTACCCGGTTTGAGCGAGGGCCTGGCCTGGGGTCGGCAGGCATTGACCGAACTCGATGACCACATTCCGCTGCTGGAAAACGGCCGTTCCTGGCTTGAAAATCAGACTGACAAGATGCACCGTTATTACACGGCCGTTGAAGCGCTGCTGGAAACGGCCGTTGAGCAAGTCGGTCCCTTCCTGCAAATGTTCAACGAATGGGTGCAAAAAATCCTCAAATGGCTGCCCTTTAACCTGGGCGAACGCACCATTACCATCATGGATGCTCTGACTACTTTGCTTCTGGAAACGCCGTCTACACTTACGGGTCTGTACACGAATGTTGCCCAACCGCTGGATGTTTGGCTGGGCAGTCCGGATGCGGAAGCGCCGCTGCGGCAAAACCTCATCAAGCCGATGCAGGAACAGGTTCTGGCCAAAGCTGACACAGTCGCCGCGAAAACAGCCCAAGTGAAGATGGTGTATGAGGAACAGATGGTGCGGCGGGTGGAAACGGCCGTTGTCAATCACCGGCAAATCCAGACTCTCATCCAATCTTATCGGCAGCAGTACCAAATCTGAATTAGGTAAAAGCGGGAAAGTAATCGAATTTCTGTAAAGATCATTCTCCCGCTTTCCCTGAGTAAACCGCAAAGAAATGATATGTGTTTCGTCTAAAACTTTCTGCGGTTTACCTAATTTACCCAATTCAAACAAAAAATAGTTGACGTGTTACGGACAAATGCTATACTTCTCCTTCGGAGTGCTCTACAATGAGCCAGCAACGTGACGTCTTAACAAAAGTTGAATATAGACAGCACTTGCCGACGTAGCTCAATTGGCAGAGCAATGCTCTTGTAAAGCATAGGTTATGGGTTCAAGTCCCATCGTCGGCTTAGGCAAATTAGCCAAAACGTACAAAGCACGGTAACATTTAGGTATATCTTTTTCTGGGTCAGTGTCCCGAGTGGCAAAGGGGGCGGACTGTAAATCCGCTGCGCGACGCGCTTCGTAGGTTCGAGTCCTACCTGGCCCATTTTTTAGCTGTACATTAAACAAACGCTTGTTGTTTAGATTGAGATGCCCACGTAGCTCAGATGGCAGAGCACATTCTTGGTAAGAATGAGGTCATGGGTTCAAGTCCCATCGTGGGCTTTTCACCCCGTTTACCCCTGGTTGTTACTGGTGGGTGGCGGGGTTTGTTATGATACTGGTTGATTGGTTTTATTTGTATCAAAATAAACAGGTATTACTAAGTGAGTAATTCCTTTTTTGTTTTACTTTGATACATCCATAACATTGATTGAGGGTTTAGAAAAATGGCGAAAGAAAAATTTGTGCGCGAGAAGCCACATGCAAATATCGGGACAATCGGTCACATCGACCATGGGAAGACCACCTTGACAGCGGCAATCACAAAAACGTTGGCATTGAAAGGGTGGGCCGACTTTCGGGCATTCGACCAAATCGACAACGCACCGGAAGAACGAGATCGGGGTATCACGATCGCCATCGCCCATGTAGAATACGAGACCGAAAATCGGCACTATGCCCATGTAGACTGCCCGGGACACCGTGACTACATCAAAAACATGA
>JBNKZT010000002.1:0-47526 GCA_050301775.1 Promineifilaceae bacterium (SeqCode) | reverse complement strand
AAACTCCTTGCTCAAACCGAGCAAGGAGCCAAATAATTTTGTAGGGCGGGTGGGAGTCGAACCCACACGGAGTCACCCCCGGCGGATTTTAAGTCCGCTGCGTCTGCCATTTCGCCACCGCCCCATCAAATACTAAAGCGATACAGCCAAACATTATCCAAGGACCTTATTTTACCCGTGAACCAAAGAGCCAACAAGGGCAAAAACAACAAATCAACTACACTGGTTTCGATTCACTCGTTCGTTTGACTTGCCATTTTACACCATGTATAATGCAATCCGAATATCAACATAATGAAAAAAGCTCCCGGCTCTCATTCTCACTGTAAGCCTATTCTTAACCAAGAATATTTAATCTAGACGGGCAAGCGTTGATAAAATAAAATTTAACCGCAAAGCGGGACTAGCAATTATGGCCCTTAAAGGCAACCTGCGGGATTTTTCTACAACACAGCTGCTAAACCTCATTAATCTGGCACGCAAAACAGGCACGCTTTCCATTCAAAATAACGGGGAAGAAGCCCACATGTCCTTTAAGGAAGGCAAATTGATTTACGCCTACATGGGGGAAGATCGCGGCAATCATTTAGCCCAAATTTTGCAAAAAGCCGGCAAACTTTCCAAAGAACAAGCCAGTATCATAGAAACCAGGGTTCAAGGGAAAACCGACCGGCAAATCGGGTATTTACTCATTCAAGCTGGTCATGTCACCCAAAGCGACATTATGCAAAGTGTTCGCCAGGACGTCCTCAACATTGTTTACAAACTTTTCACCTGGGCGGAAGGTCTTTTCCAATTTGAAGCGAACAAAATGCCCTCTCCCAATTACATCACACTTCCAATTGACCTGGAAAGTGTCATTATGGAAGGCAGCCGCCGCCTAAAGGAATGGGAAATCCTACAAGAAGAACTACCAGACCTGGAAAATTCACTGCGCTTCACTGAGCGCCCCGATGGCAAACTACGCAATATCAATCTAACCGTTGAAGAGTGGAAAGTCATTTCATTAATTGATCCCCGCAACAGTATGCGCAAAATTGCCCAGGCCAACAATCTCAGTGATTTTCAGATTCGTCGCATCATCTACGGCATGTTGCAAGCGGGTCTTGTCGAACTGGTACAACCCACAAAACCCCAAATATCAACAACAACAGCAAGTAGTTCTTCACGTACAGCCCGTCAACAACGAGCAGTAACGTCAGAAACACCAGCCGCCCGACGGTCAGTTGTTGAACGTCTGATCAATCGCATTCGTGGTTTATAACATTATTATTATTGGAGCCTCGCCGTTCTCAGTGGCATTTCAATTACTTCACAGGGTTATTTAATCCATTTTTTCTTACCTTCAGAAGGGACTTTATTATGCAAGCTGCCAAAATGGTCATCACTGGTCCATTTTCCTCAGGAAAAACTGCCTTTATTGGTGCCGTAAGTGAAATTGATGTCGTTTCAACAGAAAGAAAGATCTCAAGCAGTGCAGAACAAATAAAAGAAACAACAACAGTAGCCATGGATTTCGGCCGTATCACAGTAGGCGATGACCTGGTTCTTTATCTTTTTGGCACTCCGGGACAGCGGCGTTTTGATTTTATGTGGGATATTCTCTCACAAGGTATGCTTGGTTTTGTTGTCATGGTAGACAGCACCAAGCCGGAAACATTCCGTGAAGCCAAACGCATTCTGGAGACATTTGAGGGTTACGCTTCAACCCCTTATGTCGTTGCCGCGAATAAACAAGATATGGAAGATGCCTGGGAACCTGAGGACTTGCGAATTATTTTACGCCTCAAACCCGAAGTGAAAATTTTGCCCTGTGTGGCAACAGATAAAGAAACGGTTAAAAATGTCTTACTGGAGTTGCTCTATTCCATTTTAGAAGAATTGGATAAAGAGGATTCGGCCTAAATTAACCCCAAAGGTTTGAAAACTGTGAAGCGCTTCACTAATCTGTGGTTTGCCCTTGCAAAGGGGAATATCGGCCTATAAACCCTTTCAAAAAAGTTTCCTGCTATTGTAGAAAACTGATTAACGCTTCGTTTACAACACCTTTACCCGCTTTTCACGGTTGTAATTTACGGCCAGTGCTACTATTTTAAGCAAACATTCGTCCTGCTAAAATACCCATATTTTTCGGTTGTTTAAATGTTGAGGTCACAAACAAAGGCTGGCTTTCACAAAAACGTGGAACCAGACAAGATCATTCATGGGAAACAGTGTATAAATAAGCAGCAGTGAGGCAAACGTGAGTTCCATCGTCACAGAACAGGGAATTCTACATTATGAATCTATTGGGCGGGGCCAGCCCATCATACTCCTCCATGGTTGGATAAATTCCTGGGATGTTTGGCGCGATTTCATGATATCGTTGGCGGAGACCAAACGGTATCGTGTTTACGCGCTTGATTTTTGGGGGTTTGGAGATTCAGCCAAAGGTCTTAAGGCCAGCAACGCTTCGTTTCAAATTTCCAGCTATGTGGAAATGGTGCACCAGTTTATGGATGCTCTTGGCATCCAAAATGCACCTGTGTTTGGCCACTCAATGGGGGGGACCGTTGCGCTTCAAATGGCGCTTTCGTATCCGGAACGGGTTACGAAAGTGGCTGTCGTTGGCTCTCCGGTTTTAGGCACTTCTTTAAATCCGTTTTTACGGTTAGCTGGATATGGTTCCATTGCCAAACTCATCTGGCGTTATCCTTTTATTTTGAATTCCCTAATGCGTGTGCTGTTGGCGCGTGATTCAAAAAAAGTGCGCCACATGATTTTTCGTGATGTTCAGCGCACGACGATGGAGTCGTTTTTTCGCAGTATAGGCGATCTGAGGGAAACTGATCTACGTAAACAATTGGTGGATTTGGATATGGAAACACTTGGTATTTATGGCGTACATGACAATATTGTCTCACCTACAAATGCAGCAATGATTCATGATGGTATAAAAGTGGCTCAGATCATGATGATGGAGAACTCGCGCCATTTTCCTATGATTGATGAGCCAGTTAAATTTACACAAACCTTGAACACCTTTTTAAGTAACAATTATGGAAATGAACGGCGGCCCGAGTGAATATCATCAAACAAGAATCCTCTGCAGCAATAAACGAAACAGAATTTTTTTACCCAAACAAAATGGGGCGTATTGTCCTCACGGCCATGGAAGAGATTATGGGGCAGCATGGTGTTAATGCTATCTTAAATCTGGCCCATCTACATCACCTCGTTAATCATTATCCACCCAATAATTTACAATTAGGTTTTACTTTTTCTGAATTCAGCACGATTCAACAAACACTTGATGACATGTATGGGGTTCGTGGCGGCAAAGGTTTAGCTTTGCGGGCCGGTCGCGAAACGTGGAAATATGCGTTGAAGGAGTTTATGCCGGTTTTGGGTATTACAGACCTGGCATTCCGGACGCTGCCGCTGGGTATTAAGATTAAAATTGGCCTGGATGTTTTTGCGGAAACGTTGAATAAGTTTACGGATCAAAAGGTCCGTTTGGGTGAGGATGAGCGGGGTTATTTGTGGATTATTGAACGGTGTCCTGTTTGTTGGCAGCGTACGACCGTTTCCCCGACATGTCATCTTGCTGTAGGATTGTTGGAAGAAAGCCTGAACTGGGTAAGCCGTGGACGTCGTTTTAAGGTAGAAGAAGTATCTTGTATTGCCGCAGGTGATGAAACCTGTACTATTGTCATTTCAAAGAAACCGCTTCCCTGAGAAAGAACCTTATGCGTCGTATTATTTTGAACGAAAAAGCTTATATTGCCCCGTTTAATGAACCGGCACGGGATTTGCGGGTACAAAACAAACCGCTTTGGTTGTGGCAGCGGGATATTTTAACGCCTTATACGACGGAAGAGCGGGAATATGAAGATTGGCAGTCGGCTCATCGTTTTGAAACAGCGGCAATTGAGACGTTTGTTCACAAAGATAATTTATTTTTCAACAAGCTGTTGATTGATGCATTTTTAGATCAGGCCCGTGCCGGAGGCAAACCGGTTCGACTCGCTTTTCGGGCTGATGATCCGGCGATTGCAACACATGTACGGCCGTTAACTCACTCATTATTTGAACAAGGCAACCTGCTGTTAGCCGATATGTGGTATTTACCCAAAGGCGTCACGCAGGACGTTGAAGCTGTCCCGCTTGTCATTGATACCGAAGCCCGCGAGCGTGGTTACTACCATGTGCCGCCCTATATGGCCACAGAATTTGGTGACCTGGTTTACCAACTTCCGCGGCTGGCGTTTGTCCTCATCGAAAATTGGGTTCATCTATTTGTCGCCGACATCTTATTTGGAACATTTGCCAGCAGCGCCAATATTGAAGATCGGATCAATGAGGATTGGCGTTATAAATTAAAAATTCTGTTCAAATCACTTTACGAGCAAAATCAAGTCCTGGCCAGTTCAGAATTGGTAAAAATTGGCAAAAACGTCAACATCGACCCTTCGGCCGTCATTCATGGGCCAACAACCATCGGCGATAATGTGAATATAGGCGCAGGTGTGGTCATTGACAACTGCATCATCGGCAATAACGTGACCGTTTCGCAGGGCTGTCAACTGATGTTGAGTGTTATCAGCGACGGTTGTTTTTTACCGTTCCGGGCAGCACTTTTCATGACGACAATGATGGAAAACACAATGGTTGCCCAAAACACATGCCTGCAATTATGCGTATTAGGTCGAGACTCATTTGTAGGCGCCGGGACAACGTTCACCGACTTCAATGTGTTGGGCGGCCCGCTGCGCACACTGGGATTAGGCGACAAGGTTGAAGAAACCAATCTGTTGGTATTGGGTGGCTGTGTCGGCCACCATTGCCGGTTGGCCTCAGGGATGATTATTTATCCAGCTCGAACGATTGAATCAGACGTGGTTTTATTGGGTGAGAATCGCAGAGTCGTTTCAAAACAAGTACGTTATGAAGACAGTGATCATCACCCTCACAAAAAGAAGTATCCTTACCCGCGTTTGTATCCGCGAAAAGATGGGGTTTAGGTAAACCGCAGAATGGTTTCAAAAATCACAGAGGACAGATTTGCTATTGCTGTTATCAGCAAATAAACTAAACTCATATTTATGATGTCCGAACCATTCGCATTCATTATTCATCCCATCGATCCCCAACGCGATGTCAGCCGGAAGTACCCTACATTAGGGAAACTGCCAGTCTGGCTCATTGACTTTTTGTCGCTTTTTTTCCCGCCGGTTTATGTTTCCGAAATAAAAGGGATTGAATCACAAGTTGACGGCCGTACCGCCCAAGGCTGGTTCATTGCCTGCCCACTTACACCGGCCCGCATGATGTCCCTGCCGCCCCAAGTCGTCTACCGAAAAATCATCCAAACCGGTCGCTATGCCGAAAAACTTGGGGCAAAACTCCTGGGACTGGGCGCATTCACCTCCGTCATCGGCGATGGGGGCATCACCATAGCCCAAAACCTAAACATTCCCGTTACCACCGGTGACAGCTACACCATCGCCATCGCCGTCAGAGCCATTCACAAAGCAGCCCAAATCATGGGAAACCCCCTCAACGAAGCAACCGTTGCCGTGATCGGCGCCACCGGGGCTATCGGGTCCGTCAGCGCCGAAATGTTGGCTCCCGACGCCCGAAAAATGTTATTAATCGGCCGCCGCCACGATAAACTAACCCAGGTCGCCGCCAACGTCCGTGCCGCTGGCTGTCAAGACGTGACCATTTCCGACAAAATCCATCTCATTAAACAGGCCCACCTCATTATCACCGTCACCAGCGCTCTGGACACCATCATCGAACCCCCACACCTGCGGCAAGGGGCCGTGGTATGTGATGTGGCCCGCCCACGCGATATTTCGCGCCAGGTGGCCAAACAACGTCCCGACGTATTAGTTATTGAGGGCGGCATGGTTAAAGTACCAGGTACTGTCGATTTTGGCTTTGACTTTGGATTTCCGCCCCAAATGGCTTACGCTTGCATGGCTGAAACAATGGCGCTGGCCTTGGAACGACGATACGAATCTTTCACTCTGGGAAAAGACATAAAATTGTCGCAAGTGCTAACAATTGATAAAATCGCACAAAGGCACGGCTTCACACTCAGTGGTTTTCGAAGTTTTGAGCGAGCCATAGCAAATAAAGAAATCAACAAAATAAAGTCCATCGGTCAAACGAACCGATTGGCAGATGATACCCAATTAAAGACAGATGGTCAGACAGCAGCAGGTCCAGTACCACTGTGATATTGTAAGGAACGGCCTATGAATAACGGCAAAATTCTAATAGTAGAAGACGATTTCGATATCTCGAATATGTTACGCATCTTCTTCTCAGGTCAGGGATATCAAGTAGATGTAGCGGCACGAGGGAATGATGCCCTTGACCAATGCCGTAAAGGTCTGCCTGATCTCGTTGTGCTGGACATTATGCTGCCCGATATGGATGGCTATGCAGTATGTAAGGCAATGAGGACAACGACCAGGACCAGCCACATCCCTATCATATTTCTGACTCAAAAAGATGAGCGTAGTGATAAGATCGCCGGTCTGGAATTAGGTGCTGATGATTACATCACCAAGCCATTCGACATTGAGGAATTAAAACTGCGGGTGGGCACAGCTATCCGCACTCACCAGCGCCTGAATATGACGGACCCACGCACGGGCTTGCCCAGCGCCCGCCTCATCGAAGATCAGCTTCGCAATATTATGCGGGAGACCAATTGGACTTTGCTGTTGGTAGGTGTAGACAATCTCAGTCCTTTCACCGATGCTTATGGATTTGTTGCCGGCGATGAGGTCATGCGTTTCACAGCCATGCTCTTGAATGAGGTTGTGGACACCTTAGGCACGCTGGATGATTTCATCGGTCATGCCAGTAATGAAACGTTGGTCTTGATTACGATATCTGAGGATGTGGAAGCGATTGAAGCGGCCCTTCGAGAAAAGTTTGATGAGGGCATCATGGCCCATTACAACTTTATGGATCGGGAACATGGTGGTATTTCAACACCGGATGGATCCCTGGCTCCGCTCATGCGGCTTTCGATTGGGACTGTCTCTGGCAAGACGCAGCGTTTTTCTGATATTCGAGAAATCACGGAAACGGCAGCGGAGTATCGCCGCCTGGATCAAAGTAAATAATTTGCTGGTTTATGAAACCGCTAACGCTTGATTTTATTTTTTGTACTGGTGTTTGGCGCAAGAAATGGTATCGGATTTGTGAAATTTTTATGCTTGCGCTTAAGGAAACGGCCGTTATCCACCACATTCACGCGACATCTCAATTTCACCGTTTCCCGAAAGCAGCTTGCTTCGACTTAATCATATGGAACAGGAACTGACCCCGGCTATAACCTGGAACTTTCTAGATCATCTCAACGAAGGCGTTATTATCCTGACGACCGAAGGCGCGGTGCAATATTCTAATCCCGCTGCCCGGTCACTTTTGGATTTAGGTAGTGCCACGTCTTCATTGGCTGAGATATACCAGATTGTAGCCCCCTACGATACGTGGCAAACATTGCTCCGTCCGCCGGCTAAGGTGCGCCTGCAAGTTGGAAACGGCCGTGTCGTCGACATTCAAGCCAAGTCAGTTCCCGGCTATAACAATCCGCCGCTCATCCAACTTCTCATCAGTCCTGCTGTCTCGACGCACCAGGGAACGGCCGTTGATCATCTTACCGCCCTCACCCGCATCAACAAAGAACCCGACTTCGACAAAAAACTAAATCTCATCGTCAATGGCTTACAATCAACCGGCTGGAACCGCATCGTCCTGTCCTTGCGCGACAAAGATTTCCAGCCGACAAAGCTCATCATGGCCGGATTTACCGCAGAAGAAAAACAATTTCTGCAAGACAACATGCTGCCCCCGGCTGCCTGGCGAAAATTGTTCGCCTCCCCCAATTTCGAGCGCTTCCGCCGTGGCACCTGCTACTTTATCCCCGGCGACAATGAATGGATTCAGGAAATCATGGGCGAGGTGCTGCCCGACCAAACCGCAACAAGCACTCACGAAAACGCTTGGCATCCCAAAGATTTGCTCTTTGTACCGCTTTACGACCAGCAGCAGCAAATTATCGGCATGATCAGCCTGGACCAACCCATAGACGGCCGTCGCCCCGGTCCACGCACCCTGCAAATCATCGAACTCTACGCCCAATTCGGGGCATCCGTCATTGAAAATAGCCAACTGATCCAACAAACCCTGGCCCGCAGCCGCGAATTTCAAACGCTTTTTGAAGCCAATCGAGCCATATCCGGCACACTGGACAAGAACACAGTCATCTCCTTGATGGGCAAACATGTCCGCAGAGCCATTAATGCTGATGGCTACACCATCTTCCAATGGCAAAGCGCCACCAGAGAGCTAATCGTTCTGGAAGATTACGCCCATCTCAAAAAATTTAATGGGGAGCAGCGCCAGACCTGGCCCCAGGGAACCAAAATCAGCCTGAATCATGATAGTCCTATCTCCAGAGTCATTGCCAGCCAGGAACCACTCATTACCCCAGCCACCAATGAACACGGTCTGCAACCATTGGCCCAATGGATTAACGCCAACGAACCATTTACCAGCATTATTTTGCCTATCATTTTATCGGAAGATGTCTTTGGCGTGATCGTTATTATCAGCCGGAATGCTGAACAAATAGTCACCGCAAGAGATTTGCAATTATTAACCGCGTTGTCCAACCAGGCCAATACAGTTCTGGAATCGGCGCTGTTGTTTGAAGACACCTATGAACGGGAACGCTTCTACAATGCGCTGGGGCGCGTCAGTTTAGCCATCAACTACACACTCGATCAATCGGCCTTATTAGGGTTGATTTGTGAAGAAAGCTTGCGGATTTTTAGCGTCGATGGTGCGTATTTATGGCAGCGTGAAAACGATCAATTTGTTGGCAACACAGCCAGCGGGAAGGAAAAACAACTGTTCCCGGCTTCGATTGTCCCTCTAACCGATAATAAAGCGTTCGTCAATCTGGTTTTCCGCGAAGGCCAGGCTGTTTACATCAACAACGTGGCCAATAACCAGGACGTTGATTTGCGGCTGCCACGCAAGGAAACCATCCAGGCGGTACTCGGTGTTCCGCTGGAACGGGATGGCGAAACAATCGGCGTGATGGTTCTGGTTGACAAGAATGATCCGGACCGGTTCAGCGACAAAGACATCACCCGAGCAACTACATTCAGTATCCAGGTAGCTATCGCGCTGCAAAACGCCAAATTATTTGAAGAACTGCGCCATTTTAATGAAGAACTTGATTTACGCGTTGCCGAACGCACCCAGGCCTTGAATGAAGAGAGCAACCGGGTAAAAATGCTGCTGCGCATTTCTTCGGATTTGGCAACAAGCCTGGATCAAGATCGGGTACTGACTCAGGCATTGAGCCTGGTCAATGAAGTTGTGAATGCCACACAGGGCGTGATCATGTTGATCGACCAGGAAACGGAAGACCTGGTATTTCGGGCGGCGTTGGGTCTGGAACGGCCGTCGACCCCCCAGGATATCGCCAGCGGGATCAAACAAAATCAAGGGTTGGCCGGCTGGATGATCCATAATCGATCGGCTGTCATCGTCCACGATACGCTGGAAGATCCACGCTGGATCGACCTGCCTAACAGCCGGTCGTATCGTTCTGTCCTGGGCGTCCCCCTCATCTCCAACGAAGAAGTCATCGGCGTGATGATGCTCTTCCACACCGAAACGGCCGCCTTCACCATGCAGCAGCTCGATCTTGTCGAAGCCGCCGCCATCCAGGTAGCCAATGCCATCAATAATGCTAACCTGTACGACCTTATCCGTGAACAAGCTGAACGGCTGGGGAGTATGCTGCGCGCCGAGCAAATCGAAGCGGCTAAAAACCAGGCCATCCTGGAAAGTATTGCCGATGGCGTCCTCGTGGCCGATGAAAACGGCCGTATCATCCTGGCCAATCTGCCCGCCAGCTCTATTCTGGATATTCCCCGCGAGCAGTTGCAAGGCAAGTCTATTAACGAACTACTGGGGCTGTACAGCCATGCCGGTGACACCTGGGTGCTCACCATTCAGGATTGGGCCAACAATTCCGATCGGGTGCGACAATGGACGTATCTGGCCGATCAATTAACGATTGAAGATAAAGTCGTCAGCGTCCATTTATCGCCGGTTTTGGCCGGCAGCCAATATTTCGGCACGGTCTCCATCTTCCGCGACATTACCAAAGAAGTGGAAGTCGATAATCTTAAGAGCGAGTTTGTCTCCACCGTATCCCATGAACTACGAACGCCGATGACCTCCATCAAAGGGTATGCCGACCTGATGTTGATGGGCGCAACAGGCGGCATGAGCGACTCGCAGCAGCGTTACTTGCAAGTCATCAAGAACAACGCCGACCGCCTGCACATGCTGGTGAATGATTTGCTAGATATTTCACGCATTGAGACAAATAAGACGGTGCTGGATTTACGGCCGTTAGACATAGCTCAGGTTGTGAATGAAGTATTGGTAGGGCATCTACACGGCCGTATCCAAAATCAGAAAAAACAGATCAACATCGACACCGACATGGCCCCCTCCCTGCCCCTGGTTCAAGCCGACCAGGCCAAACTAACCCAGATTCTAACCAATTTGCTGGATAATGCCTTCAACTACACGCCGGAAGACGGTCACATTACCGTCAGCGCCTGGGTCGATGGCAGTTTCGTCAGCGTCAGTGTAGCCGATACCGGCATCGGTATCTCCCAGAAAAATTTACACAAAATCTTCGAGCGTTTCTTCCGTTCTGAATCTGCCGAAGTACAAAGCGTGCCCGGCACCGGTCTGGGCCTGGCCATCGTGCGTAGTCTCATCCAAATGCATGGCGGCCGCTTAAATGTAGAAAGCGAAATAGGCAAGGGTAGTACCTTTACATTCACCTTGCCCATCGTCATTCAAGACAGCGATCCTGCCTGAGCCTGAGGATAAATAATGCACAAAATTCTTGTCGCCGAAGACGATCATGACATCCGCGAACTCATCGTTTTAACGTTACAGTTCAGCGGTTTCGATGTCACCAGTGTCGAAGATGGCGCTGCCGCCGTCCGGGCCGCCAGGGCCAACAATGGAGAATTCGACCTGATTTTGATGGACGTCCGCATGCCCCACATGACAGGGTATGAAGCTTGCCGCCGCCTCAAAGAAACAGAAAATACCAAAAACATCCCAGTTATCTTCCTATCGGCCAAAGGGCAGGAAGGCGAAGTTCAAACCGGACTCGATTTAGGCGCTGAGCAATATATTCTAAAACCATTTGCGCCCGATGATTTGATTAATACAGTTAGTTCGGTTTTGGACAAGAAGTAAAGTTGTAATTTTTTGCAGTTACGGATAATCGGTTATGAGTATCGCCACTGTCGATAACCAATTAATTCATTACGAGGCTTTGGGACGAGGCCAGCCGCTTTTGTTTGTGCATGGCTGGTTAGGCTCATGGCGCTATTGGTGGCCGTCGATGCAAGCGCTCTCTGCCGGACAACGCTCATTTGCCATTGATTTGTGGGGATTTGGCGATTCCAGCAAATCATCAGAACTTTACAATTTATCATCTTATGTTTCCATGATTGACCAATTCCTCGACAAAATGGGCGTCGTTCAACCGATCACCCTGATTGGACACTCATTGGGTGCGGCCGTAGCCCTGCGCTACACCAAGAAAAATCCTGACATGGTCGCCAAACTGATCGCCGTCTCCCTACCCCTTCAGGGAGAATTTATCAATTCGCGGCTGGCCAACACCACACCAGATACATTCGCGTCTAAGATATTGGGAAAATCAAATAATTTTGCCGAAGTAGACACGGAACTACATAAAACCGACCCACTAGCAATGAATCAACTGGCGCAGGAACTGGCTACCATCGACTTTTTACAAGAGGTTTCTACCTGTCCACGCCCGGCACTATTGGTTTATGGCGGCCAGGATCAAGTGGTACAAATGCCGCCCAATCATTACGACCAATTACAAAACCCGGCCAGCAACCGGTTCTTCGTTCCAATGGACGATTGCAATCATTTCCCCATGCTGCAAGAAAAGGCCAAATTCAATCGGCTGCTGCTCGACTTCATCCATGCCGATGACAGCGTAACCGAACTGGCTCCCAAAGATTATTGGCAGCGACGTGTTCGTTAATTGACGGCAACCGGGCGATTGGTATGTCCGCTTCAACTCATCCCAGTATAATTACAGCTTACAACAGACAAGGAGACTCACTATGCCCTCAAATCGGCTTAGATTGGTTTTACTTTGCACATTGTCTTTCGTTTTAACGATTGTTAGCTGCCAACCCGACCACTCTACAGATACCGTACCGGTAGCTGTCACGGCCGTTTCCGAACCCGCCGCTCAAGAAGAACCAACCATTCCACCAACACCCATGCTGGCCCCGCCACCGGCTGTCGTGATAAATGACAGCGCAGATACTCACCCCACAGACACGCCGGCCCCGCCAACGGCAGCGACCATAGTCGCCCCCCTCCCCGAAGGCATCATTGGCCCCAACAATTTCCCCGAAAATGTCAATCCGCTGACCGGTGAAACAGTAGACTCGGCGGTGTTAGCACGACGGCCGTTAGCCATCAAAATCTCCAATGCCCCAGCCATCGTCCGCCCCCAATCAGGCCTGAACAATGCCGATTTAGTCTTTGAACATTATGCCGAGGGCGGGCTAACCCGGTTTACGGCCGTGTTCTACAGCCATGACGCCGATCCCGTCGGTTCCATCCGCAGCGGCCGCCTCATCGACCTGGAAGTCCCCAAGATGTACGACGCCGCTTTTGCCTACTCTGGCTCTTCCGGTCCGGTACGGCTCATGTTCCGCGACAGCGAATTCTTCGACCGCATCGTCTCGCCCGATTTTGGTCACGGCGGCTTTTTCCGTGTCGAAGACCCCAACAAGGCCTTTGAACATACGCTGTTCACCAGCACCGGCAACCTGCGCTACATCCTCGACCAACGCGGCCAAAATACGCCGCCCCAGTTCCAGAACGGCATGGCTTTCAGTCAGGAGCCGTTCAATCCCGGCCAACCGGCCCGGCAAATTGAGATTGGCTATGACGGGACGTATGTAACCTGGGCTTATGGGGAGGGTAACGGCCGTTACATCCGCTGGACCGACGGCGTCCCCCACCTCGACGCCAATACCGGCCAGCAGCTCAGCTTCAAAAACATCATCGTCCTCGCCGCCCACCACGAAGACACCGACATCCTGGAAGACAACGTCGGAAATGGCCACTACTCCATCCAGATTCAGATTTGGGGCGAAGGGCCGGTTTCAATATTCCGTGATGGGACGAGGATAGACGGCCGTTGGCAGCGCAATGACCCCCACGACATGCTTACCTTCACCGACCTGGATGGCAACATCCTGCCCCTGGCTCCCGGCAACAGCTTCATTCAGCTCGTCCCCCTCGGCTTCAGTAGATTAATAGTCTCACCATAGCCGATTAACCGCTTGACAAATAATAACGCCAGATGATATTATCGCCTTGTGATAAAATCTTTTGCATCAAAGGAAACCGAAAGTATATTTCACGGGCAAGTATCCAGGAAATTGCCTCGCGACATTCAGAAAACGGCACGACGTAAATTATTATACCTGACCGATGTTCAAGATTTACGCGACTTGCTTGCGCCACCCGGTAATCGACTCGAAAAACTTCATGGCAACCGGGAAGGACAATACAGTATTCGCATCAACGATCAATGGCGCATTTGCTTTCGCTGGGAAAACGAAGAGGCACTCGACGTAGAAATAGTAGATTATCATTCATAAGGTGCATTTTATGGAAAAACTACCACCCGTCCACCCCGGAGAAGTCTTACTCGAAGATTTCATGAAACCACTCGGCTTGAGCCAATACCGCGTTGCCAAAGACATTGGTGTTCCAGCATTACGTATCAACCAAATTGTACATGGCAAACGCGCTATCACAGTCGATACAGCCATGCGGCTGGCCCGCTACTTCGGCACCAGTGCCAATGTTTGGCTGCGCCTGCAAGCCCGATACGATTTGGAAATAGCCGAAGAAAAATTAGGCTATCGCATCAATCAAGAAGTAAAAGTATTAGATCGCAGCCAATTTCCAACGGCAATTTGAATAAAGCCAACATACCCTGCCGGGGAAGTTTCAGTGTGAAGAATCTCTTTATCGCTATAGTCGCTGCTAGCGACCCCAACGACATGCTTACCTTCACCGACCTGGATGGCAATATCCTGCCCCTGGCTCCCGGCAACAGTTTCTTCCAACTCGTCCCTTTGAGTTTCGAGAAATTACTCGGAACACAATAAAAAATATGAGTCAGCTAAAAAGACGATTAATAATATCACTAGTTTCCAGCATAGGTGCTATCACGGGTCTTTTTCTGACCCTGGCGATTATTAATGGCGTTTTTGTCCCATGGGAACCACTAGGCAAACCGTCAATTGAAGCGATTGAATTATTAGCAGCAGACTTTGACGAAGTTTTTGTAAGAACTACAAGTGACATGATTTATAGTTGCAATTTGTATCAAGATGATTGTTGGGTACCAAAAGAGAGTCTTCAAGAATTACCAGAAATCACATATCCTTGTAACGATGCTCCATTTCACTCGTTGAGAAATCTACCCGGAGAAAAAGTTGACAGTTTGGAAGTCACATACTGTGGCATCGAACATACAAGTCAAGTTAATTACGTACTTCTCGATGATGGCAGTGTTTGGATATGGCGTCACGGAAGTTTTGTATATACTGGTCTCATTTACGTGTGTGCAGGTTCAATCCTTGGGCTTGTTATAGGTGGATTTATTAGCATGCTTTCCCTAAAAAATTTGACCAAAAATAAGAAAGGATGAAATTCAATTCATAAAAACTGTCTAAGTGTAGGTAAGCAATGGTATACTACCCTCAGTTGCCCAAACAATGTCTAATTAACATCCAGACACAACAGGATACCCAAGCGTTAGATACAAAGCATTGATTAGGAGGTTCCCATGAGCAGTTTCAAATTTGAGGCCTGGCCCACCGAATTCCGCAGCATCAACCAATATTTTGGCGCCAATCCACAGAACTATGCCGAATTTGGTTTGCCCGGTCACGAAGGGCTGGACATTATGGCTCCCCACGGCAGCAAAATCTTTGCCGTCGCGCCTGGCCGCGTAGGTATGGTCAACGGCCGTGCCGACAACCACAACTACGGCATCCACGTCCGTATCGACCACGTAGACGATTACCAAACCATCTACGCCCATTTAGCCGAGCTTAAGGTGAACGTAGGCCAACAAGTCCAGGCCGGCGATCTGTTGGGGCCGGCCGACAACACCGGCAACAGCTTTGGCTCCCACCTGCACCTGACCCTCAAAAAGAAAAACGCCAATTACGGCAGTTGGCCCTACCACATCTTCGATCCCACCCCCTTCCTTATGCCGCTCATGGGTTTTCAAAAACCGGCCGGACCCTACACCGAAGGCTGGGCCTACACCGACGCGATTTTCGTCGTAGATAGTTTGGCCCAGGCAGCCAGCGGCGGCATCAATTTACGTAAAACACCCAACGTCAACGCCGAACTCATCGATCTGGTTCCCGGCGGCACAATCATGATTGTCACCGGCAACAAAAGCAACTTGTACACACCGGTCAAAGTAGCCACCAGCGCCCTGGCCAATTACCAACCGCCTGCCCCACCGCCACCGGAACCACCACCACCGGTTACCGTTTCTACCGTTGATGGCTGGGCCTGGACGCCATACGTCACCATCACCGGCAACCAGGCCGTGGTTGGCCAGTACGGCATCAACTTGCGGGCCGACCCCGATCGCAATGGCCACAATATTGGCCTGGTGAAGGGAGGGACGACGGTCTCGGTTATCGGGCCGGCCAGCGGCGAATACACACCAATTCGTGCCCGCCGGGTCGATTTCATGGGTCCCATCAGCCTGCCGGAAGCGCCACCGGCCATGTCCATCGGTGATGATGATGGTGATTTTATCGTCCCAACGACAACGTATCTGGGCTGGGCCTGGACGCCTTATTTAACGATTACCGGCGCCAAAGCAGTGGCCGGCCGTTTCGGCATTAACCTGCGCAATGAGGCCAACCGCACCAGTCAAAACATCGGCCTGCTCAAAGGCGGGGCAGAGGCGCAAGTTGTCGGCCAATCGCGTGGTGAATACACGCCGGTGCTAGCCCAAAAAGATGACGTGCTCAATATTCCTGATGTCATCCCTACCATCGAGCAGCCGGAACCGCTGCCAGGTGATGTGACGCCGCCGGAACCAGAGCAGCCAATTCACGACACCACCCCTGGTTGGGCTTTTTCGACGCAGATTACGGTTTCGGGGAACACGGCCGTTGCCGGACCCTATGGCATCAATATCCGCGACAACCCCCAACGCAGCGCCGCCAACATCGGCTTTGTCCCCGCCAATGCCACAATAATTGTGACAGGACCGCCCCAGGGCGAATACACCCCCGTGCGCGTTGACGATACCATCTTACAGCCGCCATTTGGCACGACCGCACCGCCGGTTGACACCACTGAACAGCCCGAAACTCCCCATCCCGATCCAACTCCATTTGGTCAGGCCAAAATCGGCATCCACGCCTCAGCCGACCCCGGCATTTCCGATGCCGAAGTAAATGAAATCCAAAAAATGCGGCCCGGCATGATCAAACTGCTCTCCTTCCACGATCCCAACGGCATCAAAAAACTGGCCAAAAATCACCCCGATGCCAGTTGGGTCGTGCGCGCCTTCCTCGATTTTGGCGGGCGCAACATCAGCCCCAACCAGTTCCTCAACGATACCATCAGCGATGTGAGACGAACACTGGATTTGCTGCCCAACACAGATGTAGCTATCGAACTGCACAACGAACCCAATCTGACGCCGGAAGGACTGCGCAGCACCTGGCAGGACGGCGAGAGCTTCGCCCGCTGGTGGCTGGAAGTTTTACGCCTGTATCGTAACGAGCTGCCCGGCAGGCGCTTCATTTATCCTGGCCTTTCGCCTGGCCACGATGTCATCAACCTGAAACAAGACCATATTCGCTTCATCGAGGCCAGCCGGGCTGCTGTAGATGCGGCTGATGGGCTGGGCATTCACATTTACTGGTCTAATGTCTACCCCATGTCTACCGCACTCACGGTTTTGGATGATTACATCAGCCGCTTCCGCTTCAAGCCCATTTGGGTAACGGAAGCCAGCAACAACAAATCCGGTACGTCTACCTACCACAAAGGGCTGCAATACCTGGACTTTTGGCGCGAATTGCAAAAACGGCCAACGGTGCAAGGTGTAACTTATTTTGTGGCCTCAGCCAGCAATCCGCAGTTCAAGGAAGAGGTTTGGGTGGGCCGGAATATTGCCCAGATTGTCGGCAGGCGTTAATGGGGACGATTTATCGTTAAAAAATGTGAATGGTGAACGAATCTGGCCGGTTCGTTCACCATTTTTTATTGAACAAAGGGATTGATTATCTCCACCCCGTGAAGTTGACGGCCGTGCTGCATATCCTCGCTTAACAACGTCTTACACCCACTCTCAATCGCTGCCGTTAGGATGAGAGAATCGTAAAACGAGTAGCCTGTTTCTTCCTGCACTGACAACGCTTGTCGATAAAACGAGATGGATGGATAATGCAAACACAATGGCATTAAAACAATATCCAGATAATCATGTGCGTCCGAAGGCGCCATCGGACGCACAAATTTCCGTAGGGCAACATTCAAAAACTCCTGGACAACTTGTGAACTGATGACTGCCCGTTGTGATTTCAGGGCATCGTAAATTAACTGCTTGGCCAACTGCCGTTTTTCAGGTGCAGTCTGATCAAAAGAATAAACAAAAATGTTGGTGTCCAGGAAAAACAAACCGGGATAATCAGCGACGTTCATTCATTTCTTCCCGACTAAAATGGCCACCTGCCTGGACTTCTTCCAGACGTTCCATGAGTGCCTGGTAATTCTCAGAAGCTAGAGGTTCGGCAGCATAGCGCTCTAACCATTCACGAAACAATTTGTTCAACGATGTATTTTCGCTAACTGCTCTGCGCCGCGCCTGTAAAACTGTTTCTTCTTTTGCTGTAAATGTGATATTCTTCATCATACCCAATATAATACACGATTTTCGTGTAGATTCATAGACTGGCACAAACTATTTTTCAAGGCTTTTCATGAAACTCATAACCTACCAACACAAGAATCAAACCCATGTTGGCGCTGTAGTGGATGAGATGGTAGTCGATTTAACGGCCGTATCCCCCACCCTCCTCGCGCTCATCAAACAAGGTCCCAACGGCTTACAAAAAGCCAAAACCGCCATCAACAATGCCACCCAAACCATCCCCCTGGCCGAAGTAGAACTGTTTGCTCCCATTCCCGTACCGGAACGCAACGTCATGTGCCTGGGCTGGAACTACGCCGAACACGCCCAGGAATCAGCCGAAACCAAAGGACTGCAAATCAAGGAACTGCCCCAGACCCCCATCGTGTTTACCAAAGCGACAACCAGTGTGAATGGGCCGTTTGGCGATGTGCCGTGGAATACGGCCGTTTCCACCGAACTCGATTACGAAGTTGAACTGGCCGTCATCATCGGCAAACAAGGCATCAACATTCCCCGCGAAGAAGCGCTGGATTATGTCTACGGCTACACCGTCCTCAACGACATCTCCGCCCGCGATTTGCAGCGCAACGGCAAACAATTCTTCAAAGGCAAAAGTCTGGACGGCACTTGCCCCATCGGTCCCTGGCTGATTACCGCCGATGCTATCGCCAACCCCCAAAACCTGGCCATCACCTGCCGCGTCAACGGCGTCACCAAGCAAGACAGCAGCACCCAACATATGATTTTCGACATTCAGGCCACCATCGCTTACCTCTCCCTGGGGATGACCCTGCTGCCCGGCGATATCATCGCCACCGGTACACCCAGCGGCGTCGGCTTTGCCCGCACCCCGCCCGAATACCTTCAACCCGGCGACGTAGTTGAAAGCGAAATCGAACAAATCGGCCTCATCCGTAACCAAATTGCCATCAGTCAATAGAGGGAGCCCAAACAGGCATCGACCGGGAAATCGTTGCCTATCAGCCAGTAATACACACCCATGATTGAGCCAACCACAACGCCACAAACCCGATTAACGACCCTGCGCAACTGGCTACTTACGCGGGATCCCGACCGGCGCTTACCCTGGCAGCCAATCCTTGAAATCGGCCTGATCATCTTGTGGGCCATGTGGTTGGGTCGTGATTATCTTGAGCTGGCGCCCAACATGTGGCCTAACGGTCGCGAATTTGGCATGGCCATCCATCCTCACTACATCTGGACACAGCTCAAAGAATGCGGCAGTTGTGTGTTGTGGAACGGCTTTTATAACGGCGGCTCCCCGGCTTTTACCGAACTCCACGCAGCCGTTCTCCATCCGCTGGTTATTATCGCCACGCTCATTTGGGGTGGGCTTAACGGGGCCAAGATAGTCATCGTCGGTAGCCTGGCGATGGCCGGTATTGGCCAATGGTGGCTGGCCAAAGTCATGCGATTGGGGTGGGTGGCCCGTCTGTGGAGCGCGGCGATGGTGGCAGCGGGCGGACATCTAGCCGGCCGCATGGAAATCGGTGTCGTCGGTGTCATCGTCTCCACGGCCGCATGCAGCCTCATCATCGCGCCGGGCATTCAATTAGCCCGCAGCGACCGGCGGCGCGACGCTATTCCCCTGGCCGTTGTTTTGGCCCTGGCCATCCTTTCAGGGCAGGGTTATCTCCAGATAGGTCTGTTAGTCAGCATCATACCGGCGTTTGCCATTTTAATGGTTGATGATCAACTGCGCATCCGTTCCGTTTGGCGAGAGTTTGTGTTGACCGGTGTGTTGGCCCTTCTGTTAGCCGGCCCTTTTGTCATTCCCTTCCTGCACTTTTGGCCGCAATTTGGCAAAGACATGGATTTTGATTTGGTTTTCCCGTCGGTGCAGTCCCTGGAATATATTCCCCTAAACTTCGTCATTCGTAACCTAGACCTGTACTACACCGACCAGCTAGGCAAGCTGCCGTATCCCTATCTTTACCTCAACTACATCGGCTGGATTCCGCTGCTTTTTGCCCTCCTTCCTCTCCGATTGGCCAAAAGTCAGGAACGCCGGCTGCTTACATTCTTTATCGTCAGTATTGGTCTGGTGTTTTTAGCCAGCAGTGCCGTTACATTCCGGCAAATTGGCCAATTTTTACCAGATTTAGTCGCTGGCCTCCGTTATCCCAGTCTGATTGCCGGACTGGCGGTGCCTTTAATCCTGGGGCTGGCGGCTTGGGGTATTGATCGCCTGTGGCAACTAAAATGGATGATTCTGCCCTTTGCGCCGGACAACGGTCTAAAATACCCCAAAGCCAACGCCCGCCTTTCCCAATTTATCCTCCTCATGGTTCTGATTTTGGCTTTGCGGGCGGCCGCCTCTTTTAGCCGAAGCTGGTTGTTCACCGACGACCAGGATGAAATGATGCTGGCCGGTATTGAAGCGGTACAAACCGAATCGGCGCAGTGGGTGACTTTGCCACTGGGTGAACACTTTTGGGCGCCAGCCGCAGCTGAAGCCGGATTAAAGCTGACACAGCAGGCACGGCCGTCCCACTGGAAAGAACGGCCAGCACCACCATCTTATTTAGAAGCAACCCGCCACAGCGTCAGTTCGGCTGAAATCGACAGCCAACTGATAAGCACTGAGGCTGATCTAATCCTCATCAAACAGCCACAAAATCAATATGCTTTTGTCACACTTGATAAAAACGGGGAGGCAGAACCGTGCACGGCCGTTGCCACTGGCGGGCACATCACCGTCAACTGTACGACCAGCCAACCGGGGCTGCTAATCGTGCAAGAAAATCGATGGTCAGGCTGGAAAGCGTGGCAAGATGGCAACCCCATCTCCATTGGCAATCAAAGTCAATGGCTGACGGTAAACGCACCAGCCGGCGAACACGTGTACCAGTTTCGTTACTTACCAGGGGACGTACTCGCCGGCTTTATAACAATGCTTATAGGAATTGTATTGGCCGTCGTTATTTGGCTAAAAGCGCCGGGAAATTAGCCAAACCACGAATTCGCCTCATTCAATATCGACCGCTACCATCATGCCCCAACGCAGCGGCAAATCTGACGGCTCTAACGCCACGGTAACAGCATAAGTCACGTCACCACGAATCAGCGTCGAGAATTGCGAAATCTCCGTCACCGTGCCCATAACCAGTTCATCGTTGAAAGTGAAATCGAACAAATCGGCCTCATCCGTAATCAAATTCGGGCCGTCTAAACCAATCTCCCTACATTATCAAAACAAACAGCCTCTGGTGTAAAATATCAGAGGCTGTTTGCTTTTCCGGCGGTGATTAAGACTTAAACCGGTAGTGATATGGGAATTTGTAGAATGGCCCGATGGGCCGGCACTTGCTCTAAAAACAACTTCCGCGCCCCCTCATCCAATATTTTCTCGCTGCGCTGACGCAGCAAAGCGCGTACTTTTTTCCATACATCATTAGCTCTGCTGTCCCCAAGTCCGTCCCAAACCATGCCCAACTGCCAATATAGTTTGAGGTTGGCTCTCTCGGCCCAAACTGGTTTCTCTTTCCAGGCTTGCCACAAGTTTTCAGCGTGGGTAACGGCCGTTACCTCATTTTCCAGTTGATAGGCGGCATACGCTAACCCGGCCAAAGCAGACAGAGCATTTTCTGTTTTCCCCTTCTCCTGCCACAAATCATAGGCCCTTTGAAATTTCTCTTCTGCGGCCGCCCAATCCGCCTGATTGAGTAGAACAATGCCCCAATGATAAAGAACAGCGGCCAAAAAAACGCGGTTCTGTACTTCCTCGGCTGTCTGAAAAGCTTCAGTGATGAGGAACAGCGCCTTTTGCGATTGGCCTTGCTCGTACCACATTTCCCCCAACCGCAGCTTTACCCAGGCCTGCCAAAAGTCATCTTTAATCTGCCGGGCGATGACCAACGCCTCGGCCAGGTACCGTCCGGCAGCGGCATAATCGCCCAATTGGATTGCCGTGTGGCCCAATCCTCCCAACAGCATTTGCTCATCGATGGGCATATTTAGCCGGCGACAAGTCGCCAGGGCTTCTTCCTGATAGTGCTGCGAACCGGTAAAATCACCCAGTGCATATAACGTCACGCCCATATTCCCCAGCACCAGCACTTCTTTAGTCACGTCTCCCAATTGACGACTTAAATGCAGCGCTTTCTCATCATATTCTATGCTTTGGGCCAGCGCTTCCTGGCGCGTTGCCAAAGCCGCCAATCGAACCCAAACAAGCAGTTCGCCCGGTTTGTACTGCAATGTCTGGCACAGGTTGAGCGCATGGTGCAGTGGCTCTCGCGCCAGTTCGGCATCTACCAGCCATAAGCGGTGGGCGCCAATCCCGCTCCAGCCATCGGCTTCGAGGATGGGGTCCTGGGCGATTTTGGCTAAAGTAACCACCTGTTCACATTGGGCTAACGCTGCAGCATGATCACGATGGAAGAGTTTGGCCAGAACGACTCTGGCCTGGGCTTCAATGCCGGCATTGGCCACCTTTTGCGCCAGTTCACAGGCTTGTTCGGCTATCTTGACACCCTCGTCAAACTGGGCTGAACCCAGATAATCCCAGGCGCGCACGGTCAACAAACGACTGAGCAAACCGGTCAAAAAAACGTCATCTTCCGCCAGATTGGCTATTAAGGCAGTCATAGCTTCATCTATCAGTGCGGCCTCTTCGACAAAAAATCCCTGGCGTTGAAAGAAATAGTGGGCGCTGTTCAGGCAGTTGGCGATGAGCGGCCACTGCCCTGTTTGAACCGCATGTTGCCAGGCAGCACGCAGATTGGCTTGTTCGGCTAACAGCGTTTGTATGGCCTCTTGCCCTTCGCCGCATTGCAATTCCTTTTCAAAGGATTGTACCAACGAGGTAAAGTAGACGGCGTGCTGGTTCAAAGCCTGTTCGGCTAGAGCGCACCTGTTCGGTTCGTTCAATTTTTCTCTTGCCAATTGGCGCAGCAGCGGATGGATTCTAAAGCGTCCCGTTTCGTCTCGATTGAGCAGAGCATGATCCTGCAAATTGTACAAGTCTGAAATGGTGTCATTTAACACAACTGCGGCCGCCTGATAGGTGAATCCGCCGCGAAAAATGGCGATTTGGGCCAGCAGTGTTTGTTCGTGGGGGTCGAGCAACTGCCAGGTGTAGTCAAAGACGGCATGGAGGGTACGCTGACGGGGCGGCAGGTCACGCCGGGTGGTGTCAAGAAGGCGAAGATTATTAGTTAAGGCCGGCAGTACCTCATCTATCATTAATCGCCCCAACGAAGCTGCTGCCAGTTCGATGGCCAACGGCATTCCTTCAACAAACTGGCAAATGGCCACTACTTCAGCCAGGTACTTTTCCAGATTGAAAGGGGACGGCATCCGTGCAGCTCGTTCGGCAAATAGACGCACACTCTCGTTCTGCAGCGCCTCGGCCGAAACCTGTGCCGGAGTTTCCAGGCCCGCTAACGGAAAAGCGATGCTGGCGGCCAAGTCCAGGGTGGTGCGGGATGTGGTTAGCAAGTGGATATCCTCACCTGCTTCTAACAGATTCATGATGAGGTCGGTGGCCACGGTCAAAAACTGCTCAATGTTGTCTAAAATGAGCAGCAGATTTTTCGCGGCTAAATGCCCCAACAACTGCGTCCAGAGATCGCTTTCGCTATGAAAATAGAGACCCATGGCCCGTCCCACCAGAGCAGCAACCCCATTCTGGACTTTTTCCGGGGTATCGTTTTCTATTTCCTCCAAGGAGACGAACCAGATACCGTCTTTGAAAGGCGGCGGCTGCGCGGCGGCCAACTGCCGTCCGGTAGCCAGGGCCAGGCTGGTTTTGCCCATGCCGCCGACAGCGGTGATGGAGACTAATGGATATTCAGGGTCTATGAGGGTGCCGGTGAGTTTTTCGATCTCTTTTTTACGGCCGTACAGCGGCATCAGGGCACGAGGCAAATTATGGAGCGGGGCGGGGGAGATGTCAGGCGGTGAAAGGGAACCGGCTTGAATGGTTTCGAACAGGGCAACGGTGGCCGGGGCCGGCGGGATGCCCATCTCTGTCTGGAGAAGTTGACGGCATTTTTCATAGACAGCTAACGCTTCGGAGATACGGCCGTCATAAGCCAATAAACGCATCAACTGCTGCTGGGCCGTCTCGTCCAGCGGGTGCCAGGCCACCCACTCCTGGGCGGTGACGACCCCGGCGGTAAACGCGCCCTGTTCTTCCTGCCATCGCGCCAATTGACGATAGCCGCGCATGGCAGCCTGGCGCAGGCGTTCCTGTTCGACCACCAGCCAATCGTTGAGCCGCGGGGCATCCAGAAGGGAGAATCCAGCCATGAATTCGCCGCTGTACAATTTTAAACCTTGTGAGAGGAGGGTTACGGCCGTTACCGATCCTTCCTTATCCATCCCGGCCAATAGGGCTTGAAAACGCACAGAATCCGTTTGTTCATGAACGGCACGGGTCACAGCCACAGTTTTTCGGGTGACGACGAGATGATCCCCTGCCTGTTTGCGCAGCCGGGCTAAAGCCGTGCGCAAATTGGAGAGCGACTGCTTGGTCGAGCGGGCCTCCCACAGCAAATCGGCCAGCGCTTCCCGGCTGTGGGCATGCCCGGTGTGGGCCAAATACGCCAGTAAAGCTAATTCTTTTTGGCTGCGGAATTGGGTGATGGGCGTACCGTGCAGACGAATCGTGATTTCGCCCAGTAAAGCTATCTCCAGCATGTGCTCTCCAAAAGATATGAAACTCGCCCAATAAAAATGGATTATACGCTATTTTCTGTCTGGAAGCGCTTTGGAAGCGCCTGGTTCATATGATGTAAAAGGATTTTTCATATATTCGTCATAAATATTTTTTTAATATGAATTTTAGAAGTTAATCCCATTATTCAAGAAGAATCTTACAGCACTGATTAAAACAATATGTCGAAACCAGCCGATCAAGTTTATCAATCTTTTCTGGTTCGCTGCTGGTTCATCCCACCAGCGACGGCCGATGAGCCGCCTGCCTGGCGGTTTGAGCTGCGGGAAGTATCGGCTGATCCCCAAAAACATCACTTCAGCGACCTTGAACAGTTACAAAAGTTTATAGCGGCAAAATTAACGGCCGTTGCTACCAATAATAACCGAGATAGTGAAAAAGATATATCAGTATAGACAAGGAGATATGAAATGAAAAAGAACGTGTTGTCCTCAATATTTGGTTTTGGTGTGATCCTGATAAGTCTGTTTCTGCTGGCCTCCTGCCAGCCGGAGAAGATAGCAGAAGCAGCCACATTACCTGAGGCAGCCGGCAGCGTCTCTGCCTCTGCCATCGCTCCGTTCGATTATGAACAAGCGGCGAACAATCAGGCCGCCCGTTGGCAGGCGATGGCCCAATTCTATGCCGACAACGACATGCTCAATGAGCGCTTTGACTACGAACAAGCGGCAGACACTCAGACTGCCCGTTGGCAGGCAATGGCCCTGTTTTATGAAAAGAATGAACTGTTGAATACGCGGTCCGAATAGAAGATATCAGATGCCTGGATATTTCAATAGTTAAGAGACTCGGTAATCGACGTCCAAACATAAGGAAAAATTAATCATGTCTGAACAAAAATTTAAACACATTTCAGTAGGGAAAGACGGCAGCGTTTGGGCTGTCGGCAAAGCAGATGGGACTATCTTTCGCCTGTACGGTGATGCCGGGGCAGTGGGTTGGGTTCCAGATAAGAAAGGCAAAGCGGAGGTCATTGCTGCTGTTGACTGGGGCAATGCCTGGTGTGTCAATAAGGCCTACGAAATCTGGCATTTAACGAATGCCGAAAGCCTGGACAAAGACGGCACGTGGACGAAGGTTCCGACACACAGCGGCCGGGCCGATGCCAAAACCATTTCCGTCGGGAACGATGGCAGTGTTTGGTATGCTCAGATGGACGGCACACTCTTCCACAGTGCCCGTCCCGGCAATGGCACCGGTCTGTCGTGGGTTCAGGATAAAACGGGCAAAGCAGACATCATCGCTGCCATTGACGCAACGAGCCTGTACTGTATTAACAAAGACCGCGAAATCTGGTTTGGCCAAAATGGCACATGGAACCAAACCGGCACGCACAGCGGTCGGGCGGACGCTAAATCCATTGCCGTCAACCCCGACGGTTACGCCTGGTTTAGCAGTACCGACGGCGCCGTTTTTCGCATGGTGCGGCCCGGTGATGGCGTCGGTCTGCCGCTTTGGGGAACCAGTTGGGATCGCAAGCAGATGGGTAAGGCCGACGTCCTGGCCGTCGGTCCTCAGGACCTCGTCTGGTGCCTTAATACAAAGGGCGAAGTCTGGCGCGCTTTCGACGGCAAATGGCAGCAGCTCGTCGAGCAAGGGCCAGGCGGGAAAACCTGGACGTACACGGTTAAGCGGGGTGATGGTCTGATGGCGATTGTGCGTAAGGAGTTCAAGCTCAAAGACCCACAGGACACTCAGGAAATCAACCGAATGGTCGATCTGATCGTGGCTCAAAACCGTGGGCATCTTTCGCACCTTACGCGAGATCGGGTTAAGGCTGGCGATGTACTTACTTTGCGTTATTAATCCACGGTTGACAGATAGGCGCCGTCGCAAATTATCAATCACAGGATGGGTGCCTGGTATTCAGGTGCCCAATGATTTATTTGTAAGCCTCCCGTCCCAGGATTTGAATTCAGGTCGGCAAGCAAACCAAAACAAGGAAAAAATAATGAACAAGATTCGCATATTTGCAATATTCGTTTTCGTGGCAATGCTATTTAGTCTTGCCAATGCCAGCCCGGCAGATGCCGCCACGACCACAGTCACTCTTCAACAAAGCACGGCAACTTTCAGCCAGGCGCAAGATGGTCTTTTTGTCTATGAGGCAGTTGATGGAATAACTGTTGGTCAAGACGGTAACGGCTTAAATGGATGGGCAACCTGGAACGGTTATTCTACTGATGCCCACACGGCCGTTTGGGAAACATCTTCCGATGTCAACGCATCACGACTTGACTTTGCGTTGTATCATACATGGGGTCACAAACACAGCCTTGGTCATTTCCGCCTTTCATATACGACGGATGATCGGAACACGTTCGCGGATGGGCTAACCGCAAATGGCGACGTAGATGCGACTTGGACAGTGTTGACCGGGGCAACAGTAAGCAGCAGTTGCGCTTGTGGCGATACCTTCACCGTTTTAGCCGACGGTAGTATTCTGGTAGGCGGGGTAAACCCGGAAACCAATATCTACTATGTAGGTTTCGCGGGCAATTTCAGCGGTGTTACCGGCATCAGGCTGGAGGCTCTCCCTGATGCTTCATTGCCCTACAACGGCCCCGGTCGAGGAGATAACGGCAACTGGCATCTGATTGAAATCACACTCAACGCAACCTCGCCCGTTGCCATTGTGCAGTTCGATGCGACGACGCTTGCACTGCTAAACGGTGAAACAGTCATCACCTGGGGTGGGCAAAATGCCGCCGGAAATCCTACTTATTTGGAAAATCAGACACCCAATGGAATGCCGGCTGTAGAGTTCAATGGCGGCGGTGATCGCATGGGAAACAACATTCCCCTTTCGCCTTCCGCAGCCGGGGACTGGATCGTCGTTGCAGTTATCAAGCCAGGCAATATTGGTAGTTATCATAATCTGGTCGATGACGATGCACAGAACCGGCCAATGCTCTGGATCGATCCCGGATACAACTATGAACTGAATTTCGGTGGTGGAAGTGGCGCTAAGAGCGCAGGTACGGGAACTGACGGATGGGATATTGTCATCGCAGATTCACGGTTAAATCAGCTCTACGTCAATAGTCCGACCCCAAATGCAACCGGCAGGAGTGCGATTCCCTTTACTGCTGCGGAGTCATTTGACTTCTTTCATCGCGACGGTGGCCAGACTTTTCAAGGCCTGGTCGCAGAACTGCGCATTTACAACGATCGCGCCGAATTTGGAGGCGACTTTGGGTCTCTTCATAGTGAGATGTACACCAAATGGATTGAGACATCAGTGATAGACAGCGACGGCGATGGCGTTCCCGATGACGAGGATGCTTTCCCCAACGACCCCGATCGCACGGTTTCCTGCCTCCCCGGCTATTATGGCGCCACCTCTTGTACCCCGGCTCCAGTAGGCAGATATGTCGCTGCTGCGGGTGCGCTGACGGCCGTTCTCTGTCCTGTAGGAACATTCAGTGACCAATTAGCCTCGACAGCCTGCACCCCAGCCCCAGCCGGCTCATTTGTCGATTATGAGGGAGCGGCGGCAGCAGCCGAATGTGCGCCTGGCTATTACCAGGACCTTGAAGGACAAACATCCTGTGTGGCAGCGCCAATTGGTTCTTATGTTCCCGAGTCCGGATCGGCGGCAGCGACCACCTGCCCAGCCGGGTCAACCACAGTATCTGCTGCCTCGACCAGCCTTGCTGACTGTAATTTCCCGCCAACGGCCGTTGCGAACGGACCCTACCTGGTAGCTGTTGATCAGCAAGTCATGCTTGATAGTACGGGATCATCCGACCCCGATCTTGACCCGCTAACCGAAACATGGACAGCTGACGGTGGGACAGTGTCAGGCAACGTGTTTACTGCTGGCATTGTACCGGGTATTTATGATGTACAGCTCATCGTCAATGACGGAACGGTGGACTCGCTACCCGCTACAACTATGGTGGTGGTCTATGACCCGACCGGCGGCTTCGTCACCGGCGGCGGTTGGTTTGACTCACCGGCAGGCGCTTACACGGCCGATCCTTCTCTGACCGGCAAAGCCAACTTCGGTTTTGTTGCCAAGTACAAGAAGGGCGCCAATGTGCCCGATGGCAACACCCAGTTCCAGTTCGAGGCCGGCGATCTCAACTTCCATAGCACCAGCTACGAATGGTTGGTGGTGGCCGGTAACAAGGCCCAGTTCCGGGGTGAAGGCACGATCAATGGACAGGGTGGTTATACCTTCATGATCTGGGCCGATGATGACAATCCAGACACTTTCCGCATCAAGATCTGGGGCGCTAATGGGACTGTCTATGATAACGGTTCCCAGCAGGCGTTGGGTGGCGGCAGTATCAAAGTCCACAATTAATCACGAGGTATGATTGGCTACTGAGAGGAGCGCCGCTTTTCGTCGGCGCTCCACCTCTTTGGGGAACCAGTTGGAATCGCAAGCAGATGGGCAAGGCAGACGTCCTGGCCGTCGGCCCTCAAGACCTCGTCTGGTGCCTCAACACGCAAGGCGAAGTGTGGCGCGCTTTCGACGGTAAATGGCAGTAGCTTGCGGAGAGTAGCCCGAATGGGAGAACGTGGACATACACGGTTAAATCGGGTGATGGTCTGATGGCGATTGTGCGTAAGGAGTTCAAGCTCAAGGATCCACAGAATACCCAGGAGGTCGACCATCCGGTTGACCTGATCGTGGCTCAAAACCGTACGCACATCCCCCACCTCACGCGGGATCGGGTTAAAGCTGGTGACACACTCGCACTGCGTTATTAGAATGACGCTGGCACGTAATTAGCATTCGCAGATCATTGATCAAAAAAATGCGCCTCGTCATGACGAGGCGCATTTTTATTTTTTCGCAAACACCCCACTCCATAATTTGGATTCAGGTCTGCAATTACTTTCTCCCGCAGATGACTAACGGAAACTACTATGGTAGTACATCCACTGCTACTGTCATACCCCAGCGCAGCGGTAAATCGGACTGGTTGAGCTTAACGGTAACAGCGTAAGTCACGTCACCACGAATCAGCGTCGAAACCTGGGAAATCTCCGTCACCGTGCCCATGACCAGTTCATCATCGATGGCGTCAACACGCACTTCAACCGGCGAACCAATCTCAACCGCAACCACATCCAGTTCGGTCAAATCGGTGGTTTCTACTTGCCACTCGTCAAAATCAGCCAGCATCACCACCGGCACCCCAGATGAAACCAGTTCACCAACATCAACCATGATGCTGGCCACGGTCCCGCCGAAGGGCGCGGTCAAAGTCATGCGGGCCAGCGCTTTTTCAGCCGTCGCCAGAGCAGCCTGAGCCTGAGCCACGCCAGCTTCGGCCTGGGTAACGGCCGCTTCCGCCTGGGTAACGGCCGTTTCCGCCTGCTGCACCCCTAACTGTGCCTGCTCTACACCCACCTCAACCTGCCGGATTTGCTCATCCGTTGCTCCGGCCAGCAGCAAATCAAGCTGCGCCTGGGCCAAATCACGATTTGCCACAGCCAGCGCCACCGCGCCGCCAGCCGCCTGCTGCTGCGCCGCCGTAGGACCGGCTAACAAAGAATCCAACCCGGACTGGGCGGCATCCAATTGCAGTTGTGCAATCTCCAACTGCGCCCGGACATTTTCTTCCGTTGTCCCATATAACGGGCAAATTTCACTCCCATCCGGCAGTTTGAAGCAAGCATCAATGATCGCATCGTAGTTTTCTTGAATGCTTTGGTAATTGGCCAACTCAGAGGCCACATTGGCTTCCGCCGCTTTAATTTGGGAATCGGAAATTGTTAACTGGACATCCCGGCCGCCGGCTGCCTGGGCAATGCCTGCCTGAGCCGCAGCTAACCCTTTTTCGGCCGCTTCCAGTTCTTCGGGGCGCGGCCCGGCTTTAATCAGGTCAAGCTGAGCTTGGGCCGAAGTGACACCGATTTGGGCCGTGTTAACACGTACGCGCGCCAATTCTAACTGGGCTTGGGCCGCCGCCACATTGGCTTCAGCCGCTGTTAGTCCAGCCTGGGCCTGCTGTACACCCAATTCCAGATTAGCCGCATCCAGCCGCAAAATAGGATCGCCGGCAGCAACAACTGTGCCTTCATCGGCCAGGATTTCGGCCACTTCACCGCCAATCAGGAAAGAAAGATTGGCACTTTGCCGGGGCACAATAACCCCTTCGGCGGAAACAGCGCGGCTGCCTGTTTGCACGGCCGTTTCCGCAAACACCATCTCTTCCCCATCCGATACGGCCGCAGCCGCAACCGAATCGGCCGCTAAAAACTGTTGGTAAATAAAGGTACCGGCCACTGCCAAAACAGTTACAACAACCAGACCTATTATCATTCGTTTTACGTTCATGTCATTTACTCCAAAATCAGCCCAATTATGAAACGTCAATATTGACGAATACAGTCATGCCCCAGCGTAATGGTAAATCAGGTCGTGGTTCCAAATCAATCGTGACTACATAGGTCACATCCCCTTGAACCAATGCTGACGTGTCAGCAATTTCGGCAATCGTCCCCTTGAGGGTTTCGCCGGGCAGGGCATCGACACTAATTTCGACTGGCAGGCCTTTTTTTACAGCGACCACATCCAGTTCGTTCAAATTAGTCGTTTTGATTTGCCAGCCGCTGAAATCGGCCAGCATGACAACCGGCAAGCCTGGAGCCACCAGTTCACCCAAATCGACAGTTATGCTGCCGACGGTTCCGGCAAAAGGAGCGGTCAGAGTCATCTGGTCCAGCGCTTCCTGAGCCACATCAACGGCGGCCTGGGCCTGAATAACGCCAGCTTCGGCCTGGGTAACGGCCGTTTCGGCCTGCGCCAATGCCAATTCCGCCTCAGTAACCGCGGCCTGTGCCTGTTCCACACCGGCTTCAGCCACCGTAATTTGTTCCGCTTTAGCCCCGGCCAACAGCAAATTCAACTGGGCCTCGGCTGCATCTCGTTGGGCCGCCGCCGCCGACACAGCACCGAATGCGGCCTGTCGTTCCGCATCAGTCGCGCCAGCCTGCAATTCATCCAGGGCTGTTTGGGCCGCGTTTACTTGAGCCACCGCCGCGTTGTATTGCAATTCCAAAACCTCGCGGCCATCAAATTCGCGGTCGCCCACTAGTCCTATCGTATCCTGGATGGGCTTTAGCCCCGCTTGAGCCGCCCGCAGCTGCGCTTGTGCCGCCTGGACCTGGGCCGCAGTGGCACTTTCCAAAGTAACGCTTTGATTACCCGATGCCTGGGTGACACTGGCGGCTGCAATCGCTACGCTGGCTTGACTGACGGCTATCTGTTCCGGTGACGCTTCAGTTTTTACCTGGGCCAGATTGGCCTCGGCCGCCGAAACACCAACCTGAGCTGCGGAAACGGCCGTTTGCGCCTGGGCCACACCAGCCTGTGCCGTACCCAAATTAGCCTCCGCCTGGGTCAAACCGGCCTGAGCCTGTAGTAAAGCACTTTCCTGATCGGCCGCATCTAACCGCACCAATGGGGCATCTGCCTCAACGACATCGCCGGCAGCAACTAATATCTCAGCTACCTGCCCTGGTCCTTGAAAAGCTAACGCGGCATCTCGCAGCGGTAAAATCTGGCCTTCGGCCGACACAACACCGACACCGGTATCAACCGAAACAGTATCCACATCAGTTACCGGCGCTTCAACCTCTGGTTCAGAGGCAAAAAACTGCTGGTAGGCTAAAAATCCACCGCCACCCAGAACAACAATTACACCCAGACCTACTAAAAGGCGCTTGATATTCATCACAAAACTCCGTTTACAACATTAAAAAACAACCATACAGGTCGTTGCCTGAGCTTGTCGAAGGCAATTGGGGCTTCGACAAGCTCAACCATCGAAAGGCTGTATCATTACTAAAATCACGAATACTTCTCATTCGTAAGCCAATATTTGGCGCACACTCAATCTTGAGGCGTTCCAGGCAGGTAAGAAACTGGCTAGAGATGCTATAACTAGAACCGCTGCCAACCATCCTATCGCGCCATTGATTGAAAATTGATAATTTAAGGGACTTTCCAACAATGAAATCCCTACTATATTACTAAGAAACTGCCCCATTGGGTAGGCAATTAAGCTGCCTATCACCCAACTGATGATACCGACTAAAACGCCTTCGACAAGGATAATGCGCAGGACCGATCCATCAGATGCTCCCACCGCCCGCATGACCCCAATTTCACGAGTGCGTTCCAGAACATTAATGCTCATTGTGCCCATCAAGCCCAGCCCACCAACCAGGGCAATCAAAATCGCCATCACCGCCAACAAAATGACGATAATATTAAACTGAAATTCGATGGTTTCTCTGATTTCGGCAGTGGTTCCGGCACTGGTGACGCGCATTCCAGCGGCATCAAATTGCTCCTTGAGCCGCCGCGCCAGATCGGCCTGATACACACCATCATGCTGGTCGGCAATAATCAACGTCCAACCAGAACGGCCGACAAAGTTCAACTCGCGCGCCAGATATTCCTGGTTGGCATAGCCGATGGGACCAGTCAAAATCCCCTGTACAATGCCCACAACCTGCCATTCCTGTTCTCGTCCTTCCATTTTAAGTGTGATGGTATCACCCAGTTTGATGTCTGATTCATCTTTTAATACTAACGAGTTGATGACAACTGCATTTTCATCATCGGGCAGCAGCCAGCGCCCTTCCAACAAGATGGGTTGTATAAACTCTGTTTCTGACTGGGTACCCACCAGGGCCATATTCTCACCTTCGCTGCCATCTAGGCGAATCCGCCGCGCCGACCCTACAACCCAACTTTCAACATCAGCCACACCTTCCACACTCATCGCCACCCGCTCAATCTGCTCAATTCGATGCACCTGGGCATAGTTCAGTTCAACATCATAGTTGAAGTAGGCCAATGCATCGTCCAGAGTCGCCAACAAGGAAGCATGGACACTGAGAACACCAATAAAAATAGCGCCGCCCAATATCAATGTCGATAATGTTAACAGCAAGCGGGCTTTCCGCCGGATAGTATTGCGGAGGGAAATTCGCATCGGTTGGGAAAGTGAAAGCACTTTACTGGTCAGCCAGGTCACAAACCGATCTACCAGATGAGACCCAAACTGACCGCGCCCCAGTCCTTGTTCACTTAATGCTTTCTGAACGGTTAGCCGCGACCCTTGAATGACCGGCCATAAGGCTGCCAGGATAGGAACAATGATGGCAACGGCCGTTTGTACCACAATAACCTGCACCGGAATCCGAAAGCCGGCTAAATCAAAGTTGATCAAATCGGCCATGTAAGAGGTGAGCGCGTAGGCAGCCAACCCACCCAGCGGCACGGCCACAACCAGCGACAACAAGCCAAACATGATAACGGTAACCAGGTACATGTTCATAATCTGGCCACGACGCGCTCCGATGGCCTTCATAATGCCAATTTGTTCTGTGTGCTGCGCCAGTAAACTATTGATGATGTTAACGACTAAAAACGCACTGGCCCCCAAAGATAAAATACCCAGCACTCCCAAAATAGCCAGCAGCGGATCGATTACTTCCTGCGCCGGATGCTCGCCTGGTTCCGGGAGCCAGGTAAAGTAAACCGTACGCCCCCCCTTCTCTACCTTGGCCTCAACTTCATTAATGACCGTCTCGACATGCGCCTTGTCGGTTGTATCGCCATCAACCTGGACAGCCAATTCATCCAGATAGTTGCCAAATCCCAGCAAATCCAATGTTTCGGTAGACATATAGGCGTTGGGCTGGCCGGTAAATTGGGCCGGATTCACGTTGATGTCATGGGCAACACCTACGATTTGCAGTTCTCTTTCTCGTCCATCAGCGGTTTCGATAACGGCCGTGTCCCCCACATCCAATCCAACCAGCGCCAATGAAGCCCGTTCAATGACCAACCCATATTTCGTCGGTGGCCAGGCACCCGCCACAGGTGAAATCGTATTTAATGCCATTGCCTCGAAATCATCAACAGCAAGGACATTCATCTGTTTACGCTCATCATCATTCAAAAGGAGAGGCAAGGTTATGCTGCGCCGCCCTTCAGCCGCAGCGACGCCTTCCAGACGTTTGATGGAATGCAGCAAATCAGCGTCAAACGGATCCGTGTACAAGGTAGCACTGGCCGGATTGGTCGCGTTCCAGGCCAACGCCAGGTCTTCACGCAATAAGGTTTGTGTGCCTACAATCATGCCAATCGCAAACACGCCAATAGCAATTGAAAGCACAACCAAAATTGTGCGGAGTTTATTTCCCCACAAATCACGCAATACTTTTCGCCAACGAGGTTTGAGTTTCACGATTTATCTCCAATATGGCTGGTCAGCTTGTCAGTCAGTCAGCAATTCAGCAAAAAAGCTGCCCAGCTGAAATGCTGACTAGCTGTTTCCGTTTTTATGATTTTCCGTTTCTTCGGCTCGTTGCTTGGCCAGGCGATTCACTTCATCTCGCAAAACAGGCGACTCGCCCAGCAGCTCTTTGAATGCAGGTTCATCGAGGGCAGCTACTTCAACGGCCGTTTCCGTACTCGCTCGCACTGTTGCAATCCGCGCCCCGCCCCGCAGCAAGGCAATCTCACCAAAATATTGACCACTGCGTAGCCGGGCCACCACAATTTGCTGGCCATCCGGCTCTTGCAGCAGCACCTCGACGATACCTTTCGTGACAATATAAAACTTATCCGGTGTATCGCCTTGATTCACAATGATCGAACCAGGCACAAATGACTGGGTTTCTAGCTTACGCGTGGCCTTGACTAACTGGGCCTCGCTCAACGCCGGGAACGCCTTAGCCAGGTATTCATCAATAATTTCACCGTCAGAAATGATAACCGTGCGTGTTACCCGCTTGGCCAAATCGTTATCGTGGGTCACCATCAAAATCGTTTTGCCCTGGTCAACCAGTTCTTCAAACAACTCAATGACCGAAAGTGCCGTGTGCGAGTCCAGGTTGCCGGTTGGCTCATCGGCTACCAGAATGGGTGGATCGTTGGCCATTGCCCTGGCAATGGCTACCCGCTGCTGTTGACCGCCGGATACTTCAGAAGGCAGCTTGTAGGCATGTTCAATCAATCCAACCTCATCCAGCAGATGGAGCGCCCGCTCTTTGCGTTCGCGGGAAGTGTACATATTGCAAAAATCCATGGGCAGCATCACATTTTCGATGCAAGAAAGCATGGGCAGCAGTTGGAAAAACTGGAAGATGACGCCCACGTTGCGCCCCCGCCATTCCGCCATCGGGCCTTCTTTAAGGGTATGAACGGCCGTATCAGCCACATGCACTGTTCCCGAAGTCGGCCTATCAATCCCGGTCAACATATTGATGAGCGTCGTTTTGCCACTGCCCGATTTGCCGATAACCGCGACAAATTCCCCCCGATCTACCTGTAAATCCACGCCGCGCAAGGCGATAAAGTCGCCAACCGGCGTTTCATATGCCTTCACTACATTTTTCAAATCTATCAAATGCAAGTTGTTATCGGGGGTACGGCCGTTACCAGCTTTTTCCCTCGTTTTATCACGTCGAAATAATTGATTGAACATAATTCGCCTCACTTCTTGTTGTAGCTGCCAGCCTCTATACGGCGACACGCTTGTTCAAGTTGCGCCTAATCCGCCAAAAACAAACACGTTTCATGCATGCCCTACTGCTGCATGATGCGTTTTTGAATACGAAGAATGAGAAATGTAATCCAGGGAGACGGCCGTTTCTTGTCAGAAAAGCCCCATTTTTTCCAGGTCATATACATGCTGTTGGGGGTGTAACGGCCATCCCCATCAGCCTGGTCAGTAATCGCCGCCATCAGTGCCTGAAAACGGGAATCGCCCCAAACAAACGGGAAGTGGCTCAACACATCGGCCACATGCAAAATATCGTACCAGACAAAAGGATACTTGAGCTTGCGATAATCGGTACCCAAACCAAACAGGTACAATTTACGTTCGGCGGCGTGTTCCCAATGCAAAAGCAGCATTTCCGTGCCCGCCCGCGCCGCCGGACTATCCACCAGTTCCGGGCACTGCATCAATGCTTTTAGCGCATATACATTGGCGATGGGGCAAGGATCACCTTTACGCCCAGGACCGCGAAACTGCCCTAATTCCGGCGCAACATTGCAGCGCCAGCCATTATCGGCAGCCAAACTCACCAAATGTTCGGTGGCGGCAGCAACTTGTGCATCGTCGTTCACCCCCATTTTGAGCAGCGCGTAGAGCAGCGTAGGCGCATCACAATTCATCCACACCCAATGCTCGCCATCCATCCCGCCGAACCGCTTGTAAAGTTTGATTTTCGTCTGAAAGGCCCCCTCGGCTGATTGATATGCCTTCACTTTGGCCAACGCTTCTGCTATGCCAGGATCATCATGACGGTAACCAAAGTCGGCCAGTGTGCTAAGAGCGTAAAGGGGATGTTTGGCGTCCTTGTGGTTTTTAAGCGCATAACCGGGCCAGGAAACGGCCGTTTCCACCAATCCTTTCACCAACGGATGAGCTACCATCTCGGCTCGCGCCACTTGTACGTCGGGGTTGTCTTCGAGCAAATCAAGTAAATCAACTAATGTACGATAGCGTGTCCACGGTTCATCCGAGGCTAAAAGCCAATCAGATCCTATACTCGTAAAAATTGTTGACATTGCTCCTCCAAACAATTTAATAGTCAAACCCGATATGAAGAATCATCGAATATACACTGAAACCCAGTCAAAAAGCAATTGACAACCCCTTTTGCACCAGATATAATGGCCAAGCTGAGTTATAAGAAGGGAAGTTATTTTACAAACCGTACAATCATGCGGACGATCATCATAAATAAATTGCGACAGGGTACAACTTGTTTCAATATTTCAATGATCCAGGCAGTTTAAGGATAACACCCAATATTTTAAGAACAAACGGCTGAAAATTGAGTTACATACATCCAAACTCGGCTATGTCAGTAATTCATAAGACGGCCGAGTTTTTGTTTGTAACCAGCAAATTTTTTGGGAAGGCGATTTTATTAGTATGACCGACGAAAGGACCGATTCATATCAAGAACTATTGGATCAACATGATTATCAGTTGCCCAAAGTAGGTGAGATCCGAAAAGGAATCATCGTAGCTATCAATGAGCAGGATGTCATTGTTGACCTGGGATTAAAACGAGATGGCCTTGTGCCACCCACGGATCTGTCCAAACTCGATCCCGAGGAACGAGCCAAACTCCAGGTTAATGATGAGATTGATGTCTATGTTCTCAACACCTCGGAACCTGATGCTTTGCAAGTTTCCATCAATCTGGCACGCCTCAACCAGGACTGGATTGAGGCCGAGAAATTGATGGAAAGTGGGGAATTGTATGAGGGCGAGGTAATCGGCTACAACAAGGGCGGCGCAATCATTCCATTTGGTCGTCTGCGCGGCTTCGTGCCGGCATCCCATCTCAAAGATTTGACACCGGGTATGGGCGACCGCAAACGGCAGCAGCGTCTGGCTAAACTACGCGGCGACAAATTGCCTTTGAAAATCATTGAAGTGGATCGCCGCCGCCGCCGTCTGGTCTTTTCACAGCGTGAAGCCCAAAAAGAATGGGAAGAAATTCGCAAACAAGAACTGCTGGAAAACCTGGAAGAAGGTTCTGTTTTGACGGGCCGGGTTAGCGGCTTGCGTGATTTCGGCATTTTTGTCGATTTAGGCGGGGCTGATGGTCTGGTTCATATTTCGGAATTGGCGTGGCACCGTGTTGATCACCCCCGTGAAGTCATTCATGTTGGTGATGAAATTGAGGTGTACGTTCTCAAATTGGATCGTGAAGATCAACGAATTAGCTTGAGCCGCAAACGCTTGCTGCCCAACCCCTGGTCAACAGTTGAAGAACGGTACGATATTCACCAACTGGTAGAAGGTACGATTACGCGTATTGTTGATTACGGCGCGTTTGCCGAAGTCGAACCGGGTATTGAAGGTCTGCTGCATATTTCGCAGCTTTCCCGTAGTACAGTTGAAAATCCGAGTGAAGTTGTTAACGAAGGCGAGGTTCATTTATTGCGTATCGTTAGCATCGACCCGAAACGGCAGCGGATGGGCTTGAGCTTGCGGGCGGTTACAGCCAATGAGCAGATTGAGTGGATGGCCCAACGGGAAATTGAAGCACCGGAAAAAGATGAAGAACCAACGGCCGATGAAACGGCCGTTGATACTGCGGCTGTCGCTGAAGCCGAAGCATTAGCCGAAACGGCAGCCGAAGCGGCAGCCGATGATACAGCTTCAGTCAGTGAAGAAGAATAAACTAACAGCCAAAACTCCAAAAAATGGGAGGTGATTAAACTGCCTGAGGTAAAATTAATGCCCAACGAGAACGACGAGAGCCTTCTCCGACGCTTTCGCAAAAGTGTTGCTAAAGCTGGTACATTAAGTGTAATCCGCCAAAAACGGTGGCATGTATCAAAAAGTGAACTGCGGCGAATTGAGAAGAAAAAGGCGACACGGCGGGCACGACGGAAACAACGACCCACAAATTAAAAATAAATAGGAATGTATGGCTAAAAACGAAAAACTTGAAGTTGAAGGAACTGTTATAGAACTTTTACCCAATACCCAATTCATGGTTGAGTTGGATAATGGGCATAAAGTTTTGTCTTATTTGTCTGGTCGGATGCGCAAATATTACATTCGCATTCTACTGGGCGACCGGGTACGCCTGGAAATGACCCCGTATGATTTGGATAGGGGACGTATCACGTACCGCTACCGTAAGAATCGGGCTAACCAACCCCGCTAAAGGGAAGACCAACACGCTTTCAACTTTACGCTCTCAATAAAATAGCCGATTGATCATTGAAACGTCACACACTTGTTGTGACGTTTTTGTTTACCTACAGATCACGAACAACAACGTAGGCCATCCAGTCACGGACCTGGTAAGTTTCGATGATCCGTCCACCGGCAGCCGCAACGGCCGTTACCACCCCTTCCCCCTGCTCCTCAATAATCCCACTCAAAATTAAACGGCCGTTCTCCGCAACATAATCGAGCAATCCATCCTGCTGCAATAACGAAATGATAACCGGCGCCAAAATATTAACAACCACAATATCCCAACCATGCTGCGAAACCGTATCCAGCGTCCCTGGCCTGATAACGATCCTGTCGGCAACATCGTTCTGTTCAGCGTTAGCTGACGCCGCCTTCACTGCCAGATTGTCTGTGTCAATACCCAAAAGCGATTTAGCGCCTAACTTGGCCGCAGCGATGGCTAAAATAGCCGAACCCGTACCCACATCCAGCACAGTCATCCCTGGTTGCACCAGTTTTTCCAGCGCCAGCAAACACATCTGTGTCGTCGGATGCAGACCCGTGCCAAACGCCATCCCCGGATCAAGGGTCAAAACGACATCGCCAGATTGAATGCCGTCTTTGCCGGGCACGGCAGTTTCCTGTTCCAGCCAGCTCGGTTGAATCCAAACTCTATTACCTATACGAAAAGGGTGATAGTGTTCCTTCCAGGCATTGGCCCAATCTTCTTCGGCCAACTGCCGGAAGGTGGGCGGCGGAATAGGGTACATCCGCCCCATGTGGTACAAAACTTCTTCGATGTGACGACGGAGGTCAGGATTATCTTCATCTTCGGGGATATAAATTTTGACGGTAACGGCCGTTTCCAGCGCATCCGGATCAGGATCAGACTCATCCCCCAACTGTTCCAACACCACACCATCATTATGGGCAAACGGCCGTAACATCTCCGCCACCGCTTCTGCCCCTTCCCCATCCGTTACGACACTAACTTCAAGCCAATACATATTTACACCACGTATCAGGTGTCAAAGTGTCAGGCGTCACGTGATACATGACACTTGATACGTGACACTAAATTCCAAACACATCTCCCAACGCATCCTTAAACTGGCCTAAAATACCCCGGCCACGCTGCGGAATAACTTCCTTGCCCAAGGTGCGCGAAAGTTCATGAAATAGTTTTTCCTGTTCCTCGGTCAACTTCTTGGGGATCGCCACATGAACCAACACATGCTGATCGCCTCGACCCAGCGGCGTACCACGACCACTCCGGTCCAAACGGGGCACACCATGGCCGCGCAGCCGATATACTTTGCCCGACTCCGTTCCCGGTTCAATGGTCAACGTTTCTTCGCCATCTAGTGTAGGCACCCGGATTTCATCACCCAATGCCGCCTGAGCCACATTTATTTCTAAATCGAGCCAGACGTCATCACCACGCCGTTCAAAAAATGCATGTTTTTGGACATGTAAAACAACATATAAATTACCGGGAGGGCCACCATTAGCACCGGGCGACCCTTCGCTGCTGAGGCGAATTTGGGTATCGTTGTCCACACCTGCCGGAATTTTGACTTTGATGGTACGTGTTTGCTGGATTTGTTTACGGCCGTTACACGTCTCACATACCTCAGGAATCAACTCCCCCGTCCCCTGACAAGTCGGACAAGTAGCCACATTCACAAACTGGCCCAGAATCGACTGCTGTACCCGGCGCACCTCACCCGAACCATTGCACGATGTACAAGGAATTGGCGATGTCCCTACCTTGGCCCCTGACCCAGTACAAGTCGGGCAAATTTCTGGACGCGTCACATCAATATCTTTCTCAACACCAAAAACAGCCTCTTCAAACGAGATTGTCAAATCATAGCGTAAATCTTGCCCACGACGCGGACCGCGACGACGTCGGCTGCGCCCACCGCCAAAACTACCGCCAAAAAACTCCTCAAAGATGTCGGCCACATTGCCAAATCCACCTTCAAAGTCAAATCCAGAAAAGCCGGGGCCGCCGCCATTCTGCACGCCAGCGTGGCCAAACTGATCATAGGTTGACCGCATCTTTTCATCGGACAACACCTCATACGCCTCATTGACTTCCTTGAAACGTTCAGCCGCAGCATCTTCATTGCTAACATCAGGATGATATTGGCGGGCCAATCGCCGATACGCCTTCTTCAACTCATCCTTATTTGCAGTACGGGGAACACCTAATACGTCGTAGTAATCTCGCTTTGTGGCCATAAATCAAACTTCCCATACACAAATAAGCAAGTGGTTTTTTCAACCACTTGCTTATTTATATACTTGCTTATTTGCAAACTTGTTTACTAGGCGTCACTAAACTCGCCTTCAATAACATCTTCATCGGTACCTGCGCCATCGCTGCCTGTACTGCCAGGAGCCGCTCCATCGGCGCCGGCGGCCTGCTGTTGGTACATGGCCGCACCAGCTTCCTGCAAAACCGCTTGCAGCTTCTCGGTCGCCGCCTTCATAGCTGACGAATCGCCACCCTCTAGTGCAGATTTCGCGGCATCAATCTGACTTTGCACAGCCGCTTTTTGAGCCTCAGGCAAATTCTCGCCATTATCGGCAATAAATTTCTCGGCACTGTAAACGGCCGAATCAGCCATATTCCTGGCTTCGACGGCTTCCTTGCGCTGGGCGTCCTCGGCGGCATGTTGTTCAGCTGACTTGACCATGTTGTCAATTTCCGAATCACTCAATCCGCTGGATGGCATAATTTGCATGGCCTGCTCACGGCCGGTCGCCTTATCTTTGGCAGTAACATTCAAAATACCATCGGCATTGATGTCAAAACTGACTTCAATTTGGGGCACACCACGCGGCGCCGGTGGAATACCGTCCAGAATGAAGCGTCCCAGGCTTTTGTTATCGGCCGACATGGGGCGTTCGCCCTGTGTTACATGGATTTCCACTTGCGTTTGACCATCAGCCGCTGTGGAAAATACCTGGCTTTTCTTGGTCGGGATAGTTGAGTTACGTTCAATCAGTGGTGTAGCCACACCACCCAACGTTTCAATGCTCAGGGTTAGCGGGGTTACGTCCAGCAAAAGCACGTCCTTAACATCACCACCCAATACACCAGCTTGAATGGCCGCACCCAAACCAACAACCTCATCCGGGTTTACCCCTTTGTGCGGCTCTCTACCAAAGAATTTCTTGACCGCTTCCTGAATGGCCGGCATACGGGTCATACCACCAACCAGGACAACATCTGAAATTTCAGAGGTTGTCAGTCCGGCATCTTTCAAAGCCAGACGGCACGGTTCAATGGAACGCTGTATCAATTCGGCCGTAAGCTGTTCAAATTTAGCCCGTGTCAGGGTCAGATTAAGGTGCTTGGGACCACTAGCATCGGCCGTAATATAAGGCAGATTCAATTCCGACTGCATTGTCGTGGAAAGCTCAATCTTGGCTTTTTCTGCCGCTTCACGTAGACGCTGAAGCGCTTGCTTGTCGTTACGCAAATCAATACCCTGGTCCATCTTGAATTGTTCAGCAGCCCAATCAATGATTCTCAGGTCGAAGTCATCGCCACCCAGGAACGTATCGCCATTCGTGGATTTGACTTCAAACACGCCGTCACCCACTTCCAGGATGGAAATATCAAATGTACCACCACCCAGGTCATAAACAGCGATCATTTCATCTTTATCGTTGCCTACACCATAAGCAAGGGAGGATGCTGTTGGCTCATTGACAATACGCAGCACTTCCAGGCCAGCGATTTTGCCGGCGTCTTTGGTGGCCTGGCGCTGACTGTCATTGAAGTAAGCAGGCACGGTGATCACAGCTTGTGTGACCGGCTGGCCGAGGTAAGCCTCAGCATCGGTCTTGATTTTTTGCAAAATCATGGCCGAGATTTCCGGCGGCGAGTATTCACGTTCGTTCATGGCGACGCGAATGTCGCCATTGGGGGCTTTGCGTACCTCGTAAGAGACGTATTTACGCGCACGCGCCACTTCCGGGTCATCATATTTGCGACCCATAAACCGTTTTACAGAGAAAATGGTGTTTGCTGAGTTAATCACGGCCTGCCGTTTAGCTACTTGCCCCACCATACGTTCGCCGGTCTTGGGATTGACGGCGACGATTGACGGAAATAGCCGGCTGCCTTCGGCGCTGGGGATGACGACAGGTTCGCCACCTTCCATCACGGCCGCTACAGAGTTTGTTGTTCCTAAATCGATTCCTATTATTTTGCCCATGTTTCTATTGTCCTCACAAAAATTGATAACGATGTTTATTGCTTCGCTTTACCTTACCGGAAAAAGGTTTGATTTACGTATGAATTTCAGTAACAAAGTATAAATATTTACTCAGCTACGTAGACAAGTGACGGCCGTATCACCCTATCGCCTACTTGATACCCTTTTTGCAGCTCTTTCGACACCGTGCCGCTTTCATACGCATCGGACGGCTCCTGCATGATGGCTTCATGGTAAATGGGATCAAATGGTTGGCCGACCGCTTCAATCACTTTGACATTCATTCCATCCAGGATACCCACAAGTTTGCGCTGCACCAGGTGAATGCCTTCCAACCAGCTATTTTCAGCAATCTCAACGGGGATGCTAGCCAACGCCCGTTCAAAATCGTCTAAAACAGGCAGCAGTTTGGTCACGACATCGGCCGAAGCGTTTTGATAAGTTTCAGCTCGCTGTTTTTCCATCCGCTTACGGGCATTGGCAAATTCGGCCTGGGTACGCATCCACCCATCCAGATTTTGGGCGGCTTCTGCCTGGGCGGCGGCAAGTTGTTCTTCCAAAGTAGGTGGCTGCTGCGCTTCAGCTTCGGAATCGGAAACGGCCGTTTCTTCATCCACCTTTACCTCTGCTGCTTCCACCACTTCTACATCTTCAGGTTCAACCAGTTCTTTTTCTTGTTCTTTTGTCTTTTTACTCACCAAACTTCACCTTGTCATCTTGTGATATTTATTATGCTTCCAGTTTGGGGTCTTCCATATAATATTCAAAGACAAACCCACTCATCAAATCAGCCACATAACGGACAGCGGCAACGTTACGGCCGTAGGCCATCCGTGTCGGCCCAATCACAGCCACTGTGCCGCTGAATTGTTCTTCAACCCCGTAACGGGACAAAATAATCGTGCAGTCACGCAGCTCTTCCCAACGGCCTTCACCGCCGATCACCACCTGAACCCCAGACGTTTTCGGCATTTGTGTTTCAGTCAGCACATTTGCCAGCAGCGTACGCTCTTCCAAAACACGTACTGCTTGCCGCGTCGCATCATCTTCAATCAAATTCATCAGGCCATCCCGGTACAAATCACGAATGACCTGGGCATCGCTGCGCTTCAACGCATCCAACACCAGACGACTGACATCGGTCTCCAGCGCGTCCAACTGGCTCATCTGGACCAAAATGTCGTCATAAGTAGCGTGGTCAAACAACGCGTTCAACCGATCTGCGGCAGCGCTTAACTGAACCTGTGTCAATGGTTCGGCCAGAGTCAGCATTTGCTGGTTTACCTCACCGCCATACAACACCAAAATCAACAAGACCAACCGGCCCTGCGTGGAAATGAGTTGGATGTGTTTGAAGCGGGACGGCCGTATCTGTGGTGCAGTTACAAAACTGGCTCCATGAGAAGTACGCGCCAAAATCGCCGCTGCCAGACGCATCCACTGCCCCAACTCCAACCGGGCCTGGTGAAACTGGTGCCGGATCATCTGTCGTTCATCGACCGGCAAACGAAAATCGCCCAACAACTTCTGAACAAAATAACGATACCCTAGTTCCGTCGGAATACGCCCGGCCGACGTGTGCAGTTGAGTCAAATAGCCCATTTCGCCCAGCGCCGCCAGCTCATTGCGTACCGTCGCTGAACTCACACCCATGTCAAATTGATTGACCAGCGTGCTTGATCCAATCGGTACACCAGTCTCAATAAAATGGCGCACCACAAAGCCTAAAATTAATTCCTGCCGGTCGGTTAAATGTGGAAACATCAGATAATCATCAAGAAACCGAGTCCTTTGCCAAATCTTCTGTTCATTTGGCGCACTCGGTTTCCAATTTTCGTTTTGTTTTGCTTCATTAAGGAGCCTAGCACTCGCAAAGATGGAGTGCTAATACCATCTTAAAAAGATCATATCATGCCCGCATATTAGCGTCAAATAAGAACCGTATTAGATTTAAGTGTACAAAAAGGGAGCTATTTGTCTTCGCTGTTGACCGAAGGCATTATATTGTCAGCAAAATCCGCATTGGCAAATGGTATTCCATTCATGGGCGGCCTGGGTCTCTGATCCGGCGAAACATCTGATGGCTGGAAATCTATCCCGGCCCGTTGTTCATTTTTGCGTTCAACAATTTGCCAGATGGTACGAATGACAATTTTCAAATCCAGCCAGATTGACCAGTTTTCTGAGTACCACAGATCGTATTTGGTCCGTTCAGCAATCGAGGTGTCACCGCGCAAGCCATTGACCTGTGCCCATCCCGTCATTCCCCCTTTCTCGCGATGACGGTCCATATAACGAGGGACAATTTCACGGAACTGCGCCACATAATGAGCCTGCTCCGGTCGTGGGCCAACCATACTCATCTCACCAATCAGAACATTTATTAAATTGGGCAGTTCATCAATCTCAATGCGCCGCAGCAGAGACCCCAGCTTTGTCTGGCGAGGATCATTGTCAGTCGTCCAACCGGGGCCGTCTTTTTCCGCATCCCTGCGCATCGAACGGAATTTAAGCATCATGAACGGTTTGCCATCAAGCCCCATGCGCTCCTGAACAAAAAATGCCGAGCCTGGCGATTCCAATTTAATGGCCACAGCCACCAACAGCATTAACGGAGACAACAAAACCAGGCCTATGGCAGCGCCTACCAAATCAATGAGCCGCTTAAAAATAAGCAAATAGCCGCGCATGGCGTAGTCACGCACGGACAAGAGCGGCAAGCCACCCAGCGCATCAATGCTGGCCTTGTTGGTAACATACTGGAACACGTCTGGAAAGATTTTAATCGAAACCCGACCACGCTCGCAGAAATCCAACACCCGAACCGTTTCGCGATGGCCTTTTTCGGGGATAGCTATGATGACTTCATCAATTGCGTGCCGTTCAATTAAACTCGGCAAATCTTCCGGCGCACCCAAAACCGGAACCCCCAAAAAAGATGTCTCTTCGGCGCCATTAATGATGCCAATGATGTCATACCCCAGTTCCGGCGACCACAAAATTCGTTGCAAAATAACACGCGCCATTTCGCCGGTACCAACTAGCAATAATCGATCTTTGCCAATGCCCCGTTCTTGCAGCCAGGTACGAACCAGTCTGTGCAGCACCCGGCCAAATACAATAAGAATAATCGACAACAACCAGGCATAAACTATCATTGCCCGGGGAAAATCTAAAAAGGAGCTGTTACCTTTGAAAATAAAGTTGGCAATAGCGACGGCAATCAACGCGCCAATGGTTACGCCAATGAACACAAAATACAACTGGTCAACCCGCGAGAAAGAGCGCGGGATATAGTAGAGTCCAAAGAAGGACATGGTCGTAATGATGACAATAATTTGAACTGCTAATAATCCGGCATAATTGGCAAGCGGCACTTCGTATGACAGCGCATCGGGCCAGGGAATATTAATGCGCAGTTGATAGGCAAGAACAAAGGCAACAGAAATCATGAGCGCATCTAAAGCAACAAGAGTAATTGTATAAATGGTGCGGATTCTTTGGGTGTTCATAGTGTAACTCCATTTTAACAGAGGCGGTGATGGTCACCAAAAAGATAAACAGCGTTTGCCCTTCGTTTAGCTGCTATTAAACCTACGCCTACCTGTTGTTAATGTTTTCGGCTTATAATTCATGGCAATCTATACGAAAAGGATTTTGGGATATGAATTCACGGCCGTTAACCACACTACTCGTTATTTTTTCCTTATTATTTGCTTTTGGTGCCGGTTATGTACTGGCCCAGTCGCCACAAGCGCCGGTCGCCTTATTTGGGCCATCCGGTGAAGTGCCGGCCGG
>JBNKZT010000001.1:0-59264 GCA_050301775.1 Promineifilaceae bacterium (SeqCode) | reverse complement strand
AAGAACTGTTCGCGGCGATTGACGAATTTTTGGCACAGTAAGGGGAAATACAATGTATCGAATTCTCGTTTCTGATAAATTAGGCGCTGCCGGACTGGACATGCTGGACAAAGCGGCCGATGCCGCCTACGACATGAAAACTGGCTTGAGCAAAGAAGAATTGCTGGCCATTATCCCGGAGTACGATGGACTGATTATTCGCAGCGATACGCGGCCTGACGCCGATGTCATTGCCGCTGGTAAAAAGCTCAAGGTGATAGGCCGGGCCGGGATTGGCGTAGACAATATCGACATCGCCGCCGCAACCAATCATGGCGTTGTCGTGATGAACACACCAGGATCGAACAGTGTAGCCACGGCCGAACAGACGATGGCCCTTATGCTGGCCGTCACCCGGTACACCGTTCCGGCACATAATTCGCTGGCCGCCGGTGAATGGAACCGGGCGCAGTTTGCCGGGACGGAACTATTCGGCAAGGTGTTGGGCATTGTCGGCTTGGGCCGGATTGGGCGCCTGGTTGCCGAACGAGCCAAAGCATTTGGCATGACGGTGCTGGCCCATGATCCGTTTGTGAAGGCGGAAGAGGCGGCTGCGTTGGATGTGTCATTAGTTGATCTGGACCAGGTTTTGTCACAGGCTGATTATTTGACATTGCATACGGCCGTTACCCCCGCAACCACCCAAATGATCAACGACTCGGCCATCAAAAAGATGAAAAAAGGCGTTGTCATCGTCAATGTCGCTCGTGGCAAACTAATTGACGAAGCCGCCCTGGCTGATGCGTTACAAAACGGGCATGTGAAAGCAGCAGCATTGGATGTGTACACCAGCGAACCACCGGCCGCCGACAATCCCTTACTTGGTCTGCCCAACGTGCTGCACACCCCCCACCTGGGAGCCAGTACAGCCGAAGCACAGCGCAATGTGTCCACCCAAATCGTCAGCAAGGTATTAGACTGCCTGCGCGGTGTGGAAACACGCAATGCGGTGAACGTACTTCCGTAAAAGAACATGACCAAGCGCGTTTACATCGCCAACACCGGCGGCACTATCGGCATGAGAAAGACGCCCAATGGCTACGCTCCTGCGCCGGGCTACCTGGCGGAACAAATGGCCCAAATTTCAACCTTGGACAACCTGCCCCTGCCCGACTACGACTTGCACGAGTACAATCCCTTACTTGATTCGGCCAATATGACTCCGCGTGATTGGCTGAAAATTGCCCAAGATATTGCCGACCGGTATGACGATTATGACGGGTTTGTCATTTTACACGGCACCGATACGATGGCCTATACCGCGTCGGCGCTGCCGTTTATGCTGGAGGGTTTGCGTAAGCCGGTCATTTTGACCGGCTCGCAAGTCCCGCTTTGTGAAGCCCGCAATGATGCCCGTGAAAACCTGATCACGGCCATGATTCTGGCGGCTGAATAGCGGTTATGATTTGACGGTTGAAGCTGCTTTGGCCAAGCTGTTTTATCTTTTTAGCCAGAACTTACCCACCACAACCATTAAATCGTTGATGCAAACTGACCTAAGGGGCGAACTCACTCGTTCATAAAGTTGAGATTAACCTCCAAAATGGGCTGTGTAAATCCCTGATGTGAAAGATAAAAAAAAGCAGCCTGGGGGTGGGGAAACGGCCGTTGTGCCAGCCAACCGCAACAACTTTGCTATCCTCGATATTATCGACGCAAATCTCGTCGCTGGTTCCAGATTGTTCGGATTACTGATCGCTCATACTGGCACGCTTCTTATGTTTGACTAGCCAGAACACGGCCGTAAACAATACACGTTAACGGCTCATTTCAGTTCAGAGAAATTGTTGTTAATGCGATCCAATGACCCGACTAAGCATGACATTAATGTATTGATTCAGGCTAACGCCCTCGCGTTCGGCAACTTCTACCAAATCGCGGTGCAAAGATTTAGGCAAGCGCACCGAAAATTTGCCGCTGTATTGTGAGTCACTTTGCGGTTCGGGAATGGCAAGACCGGCGTCCAATGACCCTTGAATCCAGGTTACCATTGCATCTTGAATCATCTCGGCGGCTTCTTCCACTTTGTCAGCTTCCGTCATGCAGCCGGGCAGTTCCTTCACTTTGGCAAACCATACTGGATGTTGCGGATCGGATTTATCTTGTTGGAATTCAATGGTATAGGGTAAGTCCAAATAATACTCAATTGTTTTATCGTTCATCATCAATTTCCTCCAGGATGCTCAAAACTTGCTTGACGTAAATGGCTTTCACAAACGGCCGTTTCATCGGAATGGTCAAGCGCCTGTCGCCAAGAAAATAGAAATAATGACTGGAGCCACCTTTTGGTTGTCGCCGCTCAAATCCATAATCGCGCAGCACGCGATTCAGATCGTCAAAACGAACATTTTTCGGATTGTTGCGAATTTTGGCGAGCCGTTTTTCTCGCTGTGTCATTGTGATTTATAGTACCGTATGTGGTGTCACATGTCAATTAGATGAGGCTGCTTCACTCGTCACTCGCTTTCTCGCCAACTTGCCAACTCCTCAACGCCGCCCGCACCGGACTGCCATCCCCGCCCACAATTTTTAGGGGGAGAGCAACGAGTTCGTAACGGCCGTCCCCCGCCCCCGACAAATCTAATCCTTCCAAAATAGCAATCCCGTTGCGCAGCAAAGCATTATGGCCGGGCAGGTCTTTGCTGTCGATGGCATCCATCGAAGGCGTGTCGGTTCCGTAGAGCAGGATGCCTAACTCACCCAAAAAGTCGGCCAGTTCCGGGCTGGGATGAGGCACAGCGTCGGGGAACTGGTCGAAGGGCAGCCCTTGCAGCGGCGTGCGCACCAGCAGCCGTTCCGCGCCGCGCAAATCAGTGGCGGCGAAATCGGCCGGCAGCAGCGGTCCGGCGGTTTTGCTGACGGTAACAACGAGGGCGGGGCCCCAATACGGCCGTAAATCCACTTGCTCCATTGTCAACCCCTCATCCGTAAAATGGCGCGGTGCGTCGGCGTGGCTGCCGGTGTGGGCGCTCAGGGTTAACGTTGTCAGGTTGACCACATTACCGTGCTGTCGATCCAACACGATTTCTAAATGATAGGGCGTATCTCCCGGCCAGACGGCCATCCCTTTTTCCAAATTGCGGCTAATGTCAATAATAGTCATGTGGTCTCGTAGTTGTGTAGTCTCGTAATCTCATAGTCTTATAGTCGAATAGCTGATTACAGTCTCTTCACCCCTTCACCCTTTCACTCCTTCAACCCTTCATTCCCAGCTTTGCCGGCGCTCTTGCTTGCGCTGGCTGTGCTGCTTTTTTTCGGTCAGGCGGCGCTCGATGGCGGCCCGGTTGGGTTTGGTTTTGCGCCGTTTTTTGGGCTGTTTGAGGGCGTTGGCCAGGATGAGTTGGAAGCGAAGCACGGCCGTTTCCCGATTCCGGTACTGGCTGCGTGATTCTTGAACGTCGATGTGCAGAACGCCTTCCTTATCCAGGCGCGGGGCCAGCTTTTGCAGCAGCCGGGCGCGCACGGTCTCGTCCAGGCTGGGCGACTGGGCCACGTCAAACAGCAGCGTTACCCGTGTCGCCGAGCGGTTGACGTGTTGGCCGCCCGGCCCGCTGCTGGTGGAAAAGCGAAATTGCAGTTCGGCCGCCGGAATGCTGACCTGTTCGTTAATGATGATCAGGGACTCGTCGTTCATTGCCTGATGATTGTACCAATTAGCCATCAGCTTGTCAGCCGGTCAGCGATCAGCGAATCGCTGATTAGCTGAAACGCTCATGAAACTGTTTGTGCTTGCCGGACGATTCCGTTACACTCGCGGCTATGCAAATCGTTAATCAATATTCGGCCGTGTTCTCGCTGGTTTTGCCATTGGGCTTGTTGATATTGGCGGTGGTGTGGCGGCAACGGCCGTTACTCAGTCGTCTGTCCCTCATCGGCGGGCTGCTGGCCCTGATTATCGTGGGTTACTTTCTGCTCCAAACCGAAACCAAAGGGACTGCGGCCAATGAGGTGGAAATGCTGCTGGCCGATCCCGGCCAGCCCGTTTTCCTGGAATTGTATTCCGATTATTGAGCGGCCTGCCGCCAGGCCAGGCCCATCGTTGATGGGCTAGAAGCAGAGTGGGGTGACGCGGTACAGGTCGTACGCCTCAACGTTCAAGACGACAGCGCCGCTGATTTGTTACAACGGCTTAATTTCCGCTTTACGCCCACGTTTATCCTGTTCGACAAATCGGGCGATGAAGTCTGGCGCAATGTCGGTTCGTTGTCGCCTGACGATGTAACTCAAAAAATTTCTACCCTAAGGTAATCAAGTTGACAGCCGAACCAATCTCAGTAAACTCTTAAAAAACCTTTTGATTCATTCAAATAACGAGGTGGGTTATGGCCGTTCCAGATTTTCAAAGTTTAATGTTGCCACTTTTGATGTTGGCGGGAGATGGAAAAGAGCATACAAACAGTGAAGTTATCGAAACACTGGCAATTACGTTTCAATTAACTGAGCAAGATCTAAAAGAACATCTGCCAAGTGGAAGACAGAAAAGATTCAATAATCGTATTGGTTGGGCAACAACCCATTTAAGGAAAGCAAATCTATTAAAAAGTGAAGGGAGAGGAAAATTCCGTATAACAGAACGCGGTCAACAAGTATTAAAGTCTAAACCAGAAAAGATAGACCTGAAATTTCTCAAACAATTCCCCGAATTTGTTGAATTCCGCACATCATCAAAACAAAATGATGATAAAGAAACTCCCGAATCAGTTTCTGAGCAAACACCAGAGGAATCGCTAGAATCAAGCTACCAAGAACTTCGGCAAGAACTTGCACAAGAGCTATTAAGTTTGGCTAAAATTTGCACACCTGGTTTCTTTGAAAGCTTGGTAGTGGATTTATTAGTTGCAATGGGTTATGGTGGTTCAAAAAAGGATGCAGGTCAAGCAGTTGGTCAAAGTGGTGATGGTGGTATCGATGGCATCATTAAAGAAGACAAATTAGGTTTGGATGTTGTGTATATTCAGGCAAAAAGGTGGGAAGGAACGGTAGGTCGCCCCGTAGTCCAGACTTTCGCAGGCAGTCTGGAAGGTTTTAGAGCCAGAAAAGGCGTTTTGATTACAACTTCGAATTTCTCTAAAACTGCAAAAGACTACGTAACCCGTATTGAGAAGAAAATCGTACTGATTGATGGCGAACAATTGGCGGAATTGATGATAGATCATGGGGTTGGAGTAAGTGAAGTAGCTCAATACACGATTAAGAAAATTGATTTAGATTATTTTGAAACAGAATAAACAATCTCCAATCTCCAATCTCCAACCTCTAATCTCCCGCCACGTTCTGCTCTTTTTCATGGATGGCGTTGGACTGGGCGGGCCGGACCCGGATGTGAACCCGTTTGTCACGGCCGTTCTCCCCAACCTGACTAATTTGCTGGGCGACAACTGGTTTTTGCAAGGGAAAAACCGTATCATCACCAACCGGGCCAGCCTCATCCCCACCGACCCCAATTTAGGACTGCCAGGCAAGCCGCAGAGCGCTACCGGGCAGGCGGCCATTTTGACCGGGCGCAACGTGCCCCAGTTGGTGGGCGAACATTACGGACCAAAACCGAATACGGCCGTTGCCGACATCATCCACCAGGGAACCCTTTTTCACGACGTGACTGCTGCCGGTGGCCGGGCGGCGCTCATCACCCCCTATCCACAGGGTTATTTTGACGGCATCAACAGCGGTAAACGGCTGTTTTCCAGCGTCCCTCTGGCGGCGACCAGCGCCGGATTGTCGTTGATGGATGTGGCTGATTTGCGGAACGGCCGTGCGGTCAGCCCTGGTTTTACCGGTCAGGCCTGGCAGGAACATCTGGGCTACGACGACATCCCCATCATGACTCTGGCCGAGGCCGGGGGACGTATTGCCGCCATTGCCCAAACCCATCATTTCAGCTTCTTCGAACATTGGCCCAGCGACCGCAGCGGCCATCGCGGGTCGCTGGCCCAGGCTGTGGTCCATCTGGAGATGATCGATGGCGCGCTGGGCGGCCTTTTGGACACCTGGGACGATGAACATGGCCTGCTGATCATCACCAGCGACCACGGCAATATTGAAGACAAATCACAGCGCCAGCACACACGCAATCCAGTGCCGACGATACTCGTTGGCCCGCAACATGCGGATTGGGCCGGTCAAATCGACGATTTAACAGATATAGCGGCGGTCGTTCGCACGTTTTTAGGGCTGCCTGACCAAAACAATAAAGGAAGAGAAACGTTATGACTATAGGTTCTGAAGATTACCGGGAAGCCCTGCGCCATTTCCCCGCCGGCGTGACCATTGTCACCGTCAAAACACCGAGGAACGAAGTTCCCCACGGCCTGACAGTGTCAGCTTTTTCATCTATTTCGCCTAAACCGCCGCTAATCATGATTACGATTGACCATCGGAACAATGCTTATGATATGCTGGAACAGGAAGGTACGGTCTTTGCCGTCAATATTCTGGCGCATGACCAAACGGAATTATCGAACCGTTTTGCCTGGATTAAGGATGAAGATCGGTTTGGGATAGGGGATTGGGGTACGGCCGTTACCGGCGCCCCCATCCTCAAAAATGCGCTGGCCTGGCTGGACTGCACCATCTATGATCGCCTGAATACCGGCAACAACACCATCTATCTGGGGCTGGTTCAAGCCAGCGCCGTTCCCCGCCCCGACGAAGCGCCGCTCATTTACTGGAATCGCGGCTACCGGCAGATTCATCAAAAGTAAGGGAAATAGGGTGATCGGTGTTTTTGATAATTGCATTTTGATTACCGATTACGTGTCAGTTCCTTCCTCCAGCCCAACCGCCATCAAATAGCCCCGCGCCCGTTCCGTCAGCGGGTAGCGATTGACCAGTTTCCAGAAACGCGCACCGTGATTGGCCTCCTGCAAATGAGCCAGCTCGTGCATCACAACATATTCCAGAACCCAATCAGGCATTGCGGCCAGACGGTCACTAATGCGGATGGTCCCTTGACTGGGCGTGCAGCTGCCAAAACGCTTGTCCTGATTGGTCACATAGCGAATGGACTGCCACTTCAACTCGCCTGAAAAATAGGATTTATTGAGCCGCTGCGCAAGCTGCACTAACTCAGCATCAGATTTGGGTGCGCGCTGCACCTTTTTACGCAGACGCATTTGCAGCTTTTCAATAATCGGCATTAACTGCCCATCACTCATTTGAGCCGGTGCGCGTACAATCAAAACACCACCCTTCAATTCTGCGCTGACTGTTTTTCTACGCTTGGCACTGCGAATAATCTCTACGGGCCATTCTGTATTCTGTGTTCCCATGTGACAAGTATAGCCCAGCTATTTTACGCTGCCATTACCCCATTATCTTGGCAAAAATAGGATATACTTCATCCTGTCTGACTAATCACTGGTTGTTGGCCTTTTTTATGACACATTTTTGCAAGGAGCCAGGTTAAATTGATGCTGTTTAATAAACAGGGAAATCGTTATTCATGGAATATAGCATTATTGGCTGGATTGGTAACGGCCGTCCTCTTCACCATCACCCTGCAAACCCACATCAACGGCGGCAGCCATCCCTACGTCACCGACGTCGGTGAAATCCAGAACGCCTTACCTCGCTGGGGCACGATCCATTTCACCGGGTACCCGCTCTACTCCATCACCGGCTCCTTCATCGTAACCATTTTGCGATGGGTGGGCATCAAACCGGCGTTGGGGTCATCGTTGGTGTCACTGTTGTGGGGAGCGGTAACGGCCGTATTCCTCACCCAAACCGCCCTCGAACTGGGCGCCAGACGCCTGCCGGCCGTGCTGGGACCCATCACCTTCGCCGTCGCCACCTCCGTCTGGATCGATTCCTCCCTGGCCGAAGTCCACAGCATGAGCATGATGTTTGTCGCCGCCATTTTCTACTTTGCTCTGCGCTTCGACCGCACCGGGGAGCGGCGCGACTTGCTATGGTTGACCTTTTTTTTGAGCCAGGGTGTGTTTCACGGCCGTTCCGTCATGGGCGTCCTGCCCGGCGTATTTCTCATCGTCTTTCCCCGTTGGCGTATCGTCTGGAAAAACCTGCCGGCCCTCATTGGCCTCAGCCTCATCGCCCTGCTGCTCTATTTTTACATGCCGCTGCGTGAATGGATGGGCGCCGATTGGACGTTCGGCAACACCAGCACCTGGGATGGTTTCTGGCGCGCTTTCCTCAACATCAAAGCCGGTCGTTTCACCGAGCGCTCCACTACCGGTTACACCTGGCTGGAAAAAGGGCGCGTCACCTTGCAAATCCTCAACGACGATTTGCCACTGCTCCTGATTGGCCTGGGACTGGGCGGCCTGTTTTTCATCAACAAACCGCGCCGCGCCTACTGGCGCATCATGCCCGCCGCCCATTTCATCTGGCTGCCCTTCGCCGTCGTGCCGCTGCTCATCTACGCTGGCTTTGTCGGCGATGCCCTGCTGGCCGTCAAACTGCCCGTGGCCATGTTTACCGGTTTGGGATGGGCCTTGCTCATCTCCCGCTTCTATAATTGGCGGCCAATCTTTGGCCACATACTCCTGATCCTGTTGGCCATTGGTACGCTCTATGCCGGCTGGCGCAACTATCCGCAAGTTGTGGCCATCACCAAAGATCGCACCGTGGAAGCCTCCATTGCCGTCGCCGACCAGATTGCAAACCCTGATGAGCCAACTATCCTCATGATTTTGTGGGGCCATAATTTTTGGGGTGCGGCTTATGCCCAGGCTTACCGGGGTCAACTGGAAGGCGTAACGCTGGTTGACCATAATGCCCCCTTCAAAGACTATATCGCCGAAGGTCGCCGTTTAATCACACCCCGCGAAACGTTTTTCCAACGACCTGTTGACTGGTGGGAAGAGGTGTTGGGCAGTGATGTTTATCTGGCGGTAGCTGCGCCGGGATTGGTGGAAATCAAAACGGAACCGCTGATTGAACCGGTTGCGCCGGAGACGGCTCTGTTCGATTTAGGCAATGGCGTCCTTATCCAACAGGCCGAACTAACCTGGGAATCGGCCGATGCCCTGTTGTTGTCAGTTGATTGGCAGGCCCAACGCGCTGGCTTGTCCGATTACAGCATTGCCATCCATTTAGTAGCCCAAGACCCACCTACCGGCCCGCAGGATATTCTGACTCAGGCCGATCGTAATCATCCGGTAGCCGGCCGTTACCCCACATCGCGCTGGCAAACCGGGGAAGTAGTCCGCAGTTTTTACCGATTGAACGTGCCGCCCGGCGCCAATCCGGTAGCGGTGCGGGTGAGCATGTATCAGGTTGTTGAGGATGGTAGTTTTGTCAATACAGAGTGGCTGTCGCTTGTTGTCCCGGAACGGCCGTAATCTTCCTGGCAGCGGAGATTCTTAATTTGCAACCATTCAAGTCGCTCAAGCGCGACAATATTGTATAATCGGTTGACAGCAAAAATCTTACCGGTTTCGCAGGTTCTACCCAATGTTTTATGAACCAGGTGGGAAGCCATTTCAAACAAGTCAGGAGACAAACGCGTGAACGAAAGCGTATCCATACAAACGCCAAACCAAAATGATCGTATTATGGCTGCTTTGTCGCACATAACAGCCTTGCTGCCGTTGATGGGTGTCATTGGTCCAATTGTCATTTGGGCTACGCAAAAGGACAAATCAGAGTTTGTTGCGTTTCAAGCCCTTCAAGCGATTGTTTACCAATTAACCATGATTTTGGCCTGGTTTATTGGTATGGGTTGTTATATGATTTCGTTTTTCGGGATGTTTTTGACGATTCCCTTTGCTGAATCAAGTGCTCCAGGGGCGCCGGGTGAGATGATTGGTTTTTTCATACCCTTCATAACCATGGGCGCCATTTTCCTTGGTGGCGCTATCTTTGTGATTTATGGTGTTATCGCTGCTATCATGACCGTTCAAGGCAAAGATTTTCGCTATCCCATTATTGGGAAACAATTAGAGCGATTTATGCAAAAACAAGACAACGAGTAACTGCAAATGTCTCTAGATCAATTCATCCGCGCCATGCCCAAAGTTGAGCTGCACGTTCACCTGGAAGGCTCCATCCAGCCAGAGACACTGCTCCAGCTAGCCCGCCGCAACCGGAAGCCGCTGCCCGCCAATACGGTCCAGGGGCTGCGCGATTGGTACACCTTCACCGATTTTGACCATTTTATCGAAGTTTACCTGGCAATTTGCGCCTGCATCGCCACCGCCGACGATTTCGAACTAATTGCCCGCGAGTTCCTGCGCGGCCAGGCGGCACAAAACATCCGCTACAGCGAAGTCATTTTCACGCCCTACACCCATGCCAACGGTGAAAACGGTATTCCTTTTTCCGAGCAATTAGCGGCGCTAAGTCGAGCGCAGCAGTGGGCGGTCGATGAATTAGGCGTTCAAACCGTCTGGATTCCCGATGTTTCACGCGGCGTCCGCCCGGTAGAACACAGCCTGCTGGTGGCCGATTGGGCAATCAGCGGCAAAGACCAGGGCATCGTTGGTTTTGGGGTTGGCGGGGCAGAGGTTGGCAATCCGCCGCAACTATTTACCGCAGCGTTTGATCGGGCGCGGGCTGCCGGACTGGCCAGTCTGCCTCATGCCGGGGAAACGGAAGGACCGGCCAGCATTTGGGGAGCGATTCGCACCTTGCAAGCAACGCGCATCGGGCATGGTGTGCGCTGCCTGGAAGACCCGGAACTGGTGGCCTACCTGTGGCAGCGGCAAATCCCGCTAGACGTCAGCCCTACGAGTAATGTTTGCCTGAAGGTAGCTCCATCACTGGCCGAACATCCGCTGCCGCGCCTATTGGACGAAGGGCTGTTCGTCACCATCAATTCCGACGATCCGCCCATGTTTAACACAACCTTGACGAATGAATATCTGGCTGTTGCCAAAACGTTTGGCTTTGACGTGGCCACGATTGAGAAGCTGGTGCTTAATGGCGTCCAGGCCAGTCTTCAAAAACTCCAAGTGCGGTCGGCGATGGCAAAACAGTTCCAGGTTGAATTCACTCACCTGCGGGCCGAGTTGGGATTATAAAGAAAGCGGGGATTGAGGGATCAGTACCTTATCAGCGAAATTTTTGCACGGTGTACAAGAATTTTTCGACACGAATTTCACAAATGGCACTAATTTTTCTTCATTCGTGAAATTCGTGGCAGACTCTTTTCTGGTTTATCCAGTTTAGGGGATTTCAGGACGCCAACGCTCGTATTCGCCGGGATTATCCAGGTCACGCAAAATAGAGTCGCTGGTCACAGGGACGAGGTGCAGGCCGGCTTCGTGATGGCGCAGCAAATGGCGGGGGGCCGCGCTGGGGGGCAATTCCAATAGTTCAGCAAAATAAGTGCGGTCAATCAAAACCGGATTGCCGCGCTGCCCCTGGAATTCAGGGGCAATCAGGCCGCTTTTTTGCTGCCAGTATGCCTCAAGCAGTTGGTTGATGGTTCCCGTTTCCACCATCGGCTGGTCGGCCAGGATGACGAGAACGGCAGCGACGTGGTCCGGCAAATGGCGAACGGCCGTTTGCAACGACGACACCATTTCACCGGAAGCATAATCAGGATTGAAAACAGTTCCCGCCCCTTCTCCAATGGCAATCTGCTCAACTTTTTCCGCATCATGACCGGTGACGACGAGGGTATTGTGTACGGCCGTTTCCGCCACATTCTGCAACACCTGCCCCAGCACCGTCGTTTTCCCCCACGGCAGCAACTGCTTGGTTTGTCCCATGCGTTTTGCCTGCCCGGCAGCCAGGACAACGGCCATTACCCGTTTGTGTACCTCGCGGATAGGCTGCTGCGACTGGATTGCGCCGATGACGACTTGCGTAAGGCATGATGCGTCAGGCGTCAGGCGTAAGGCGTGATAGGCAATCTGGCGGGCGGCGGTTAGTTGATCGGCCGTTTCTACCTTGTTGATGAACGGTATAACCCGTGCATTTTTCGGCACGCCCTTCAATCCCCCCTGCGGATGTGTCAGCAAAACGGCCACATCCTTCGGCGTCAGCCTACGGTTTACCGAATACGGCTTACCAATTACCGAACATAGCAGTTCCGGCCGGTGGGCCACTTCCCCAACCGGGCCGCCGACCGCATCAATCCCCACCACCAGCACCACCAGTGTCGTCTCCGGCGGGATAACCGGTTCATGGTCGGCGGGCGCTTTAATCGGCCGCATCCGCGAGCCATCGGCCTCGACCAGGACAAAATCAACATCCGGGCGGGCCAACAGTTGGCCGGACAGCGTCGGCGGCACGCCCAGCGCCTTTTCCCGATCTTTGCCTTCGCCTACTGCCCCCACCACCAGACACTGCCCAAATCGATCAAGCGCGTCTGAAAGTTCTGTGAAGGAATCAACCGCAAAGGGTGCAGAGAGCGCAAAGTTTTCTTTGTTTTTCTTTGCGTTCTTCGCGTCCTTTGCGGTAAAAAAGCATACCGTCGGTGACAGCTTCATCTGGGCGGCGAAGATACGTGTCGTCGTTGTCGTCACGACCCGGCCTGGCAGCACGTTAGCCAGGGCAAACATCAAGCTCGTTTTGCCCCCGCCGCCAACAAAAGCGACCATTGCGGGTGGTTGCAATTCAAATGCCGACAAAAAATCCGGGTTCATCTGCGTTTATCTGTGGGCCAAAAAATCATCTGGCCAACGTAAGGGGAATGTGGGGGGTAATCTTGAATTGGAGCTGATTGTGGGCATCACGTAGAGCTTGTTCAACAGCCGTTGCCGTCTCGCCCCGGGCAAAAATAAACCCCAGATAGCTTTCCCCTTCCGGCAGCGGCACCAGTGGGTAATTGAGCGGGGCCGTTATTTCCACACTTTCAATCAGTGGTACGGCTTCCGCCGCTTCAATGCCGGTCACCCCTTTCAGCAAACCCGCTTCCGGGATAGGGATCATCATCACCCCACTGGCCTGCTGGGATGGGGCAAACTGCCAGGGCAAGCCGCACGCCTGGCGCAAAATCAGCGCCTCCAGCGACACATCTAGCCCAAAGCGCAGTGTCTGCGAACACAGCCCGCCAATCGAACGGCCGGCGATTTCCACCAGCCAGGGGCCGGCCTCATTGAGGCGCAGTTCGGCATGGACGGGGCCGCGCCGCAATCCTAGTGTCGCGGCGGCGCGTGCCGTACAATCGGCAATCGCGGCCTGATCTGCCGCCGGCAGGCGTGAGGGTGTGACGTAAATTGTTTCCTCGAAGAAGGGGCCATCCAGCGGATCCGGCTTATCAAACAGGGACAAAACGGTTAAACGGCCGTTGTCCACCATCCCTTCCAGCGCCACCTCTACGCCAGGGATGTAATCCTCGATGAGGTAATGGTGTGGTCCCGGTTCAGTTTTGTCCAGGATGGCGGTAAGACGGGATACGGCCGTTTCCAATGCCCCTGCATCATCTACCCGCATCACCCCCCGGCTGCCGGAAAGCGCCAACGGCTTGACCACGCTGGGATAGCTTACCTGCGCCGCTACGTCAGCAATCGCATCGGACGTGGAAAACCGCCGGAAACGTGGTGACAAAATCCCCGATTGGCTCAAAAGCTGCCGCATCCGGTATTTGTTGCGGGCCGCTTCGGCGGCCGCCGGATCATTGTGGGGCAGCCCCAGCGCAGCACTGGCTTGCGCTGCCAGTAAGCTGCCGCTGTCATCAACAGCCAGGATGGCGTCAAATGGTTTGGTTTGGGCGTATTGGGTGATGGTGGCAACGGCCGTCCCTACATCCTGATAATCCAGTCCCAACTCAACCGGCCGCTGCGCTGCTAACTGGTGGGGCATATCCAACGCCTGCACCACCTCGATCCCCAATTGTTCCGCTGCCGCCAAAAACGCCGGGGCACGGTACGTGTGATTGGTCAGCAGCAGCAAAACCCGCCGTTGTTTCATTTCGCTTTCACGCATGTCTTGATTATAGCGGCAACGTGCCAGCCGCCTAGTACCCTGCTCCCCAGTACCTTTTTCCCAGGTAGAAATCTTACGATTGTAACAAATATTTTAACAATCCAGTGGTACATTATTAATGACAGAAAATATTTTGTGCAAACAAATAAATAACCATTATTGGCGGAAGTAGTTCGCAACCCCAAATTTTTTCAATACATTCCCATGATTTTTTCAATTGGTTTATGCCGGTAATGGTTGCTGGGTTTCGCACGAGGAGCAAAACAAATGAATTTTCGTAACAACCAGTATCCGTTTGGAAGATTGAGCGCTGGGTCGAAACAAAAACAAAACAGTCTCTTAACCTTCCTGGCTGTCCTCATATTTTTACTCATTTTAGCCGTTTTCAGCCGCGGTGCAGCCGCATCCCCATTGAGTCAAGGCTTTACCTATCAGGGTCAGCTTAATCAAGATGGTACACCGGCCAATGGCCTGTTTGATTTTGAGTTTTACCTTTACGATGGCGCAGATGCGGCAACGGCCGTACAAGTTGGCAGCACCGTTATCCTCCCCGATGTTCTGGTAACCGATGGTCTGTTTACCGTCGAACTCGATTTCGGCATTGGCGCTTTTGATGGCTCGGCCCGCTGGTTGTCGATTCATGTTGCTCCCGATGGCGTTACGCCGCTGACGGCGTTGACCCCGATGCAGCCCTTAACGGCCGCACCCTATGCGTTATACGGCCGTGACGAAGACGCCGATCCGCTCAACGAACTCGTTACCAGCCTGCTCCTTACCGGCACAACCCTGGAACTGACCGACGCTGGTGGCACCATCGCCCTGGATTTGAGCAGCTTGCAAGATGGCACGGAAGACGCTGACGCTGACCCCACCAACGAATTACAAATCCTGACTCTGGATGGCAGTAACCTGATCCTCTCTGGCGGCGGCGGAACCATCAGCCTGCCCGAAGGAATACAAGGCGAACAAGGCCCCGCCGGCCCGCAAGGACCACAAGGCGAGCAAGGCCCGGCCGGCGCTGACGGTGCAACTGGTCCGCAAGGCCCGCAAGGCGAACAAGGCCCCGCTGGCACTGACGGCGCAGTTGGCCCCATGGGTCCGCAAGGTCCCCAGGGTGAACAAGGCGCGCAGGGCGAACAAGGTCTGATGGGTCCCCAAGGACCACAGGGTGAACAAGGCCTGCAGGGTGAACAGGGTTTACAAGGCGAGCAAGGACTACAAGGCGAACAAGGCCCGCAGGGTGAACAGGGTTTGCAAGGCGAGCAAGGTCTGATGGGTCCGCAAGGCCCCCAGGGTGAACAAGGCCCGCAAGGTGAACCCGGTCCAACTTACGACGCCGGGGATGGCATTGCAATTAATGGCACAACCATTGCAAATACAGGTGACGCCGATGCTGACCCGGGCAATGAGTTTAACCTGTCAGCCAGCCTGAATGGTGCAGTGCTAGAAATCACCGACGGCGGCGGCACGATTTCGGTTGATTTAAGCAGTCTCATGGGCAGCGGCGGATCGGCCAACCTGCAATCGGGCAAAATTAACGTCCCCGACCTGGGTGGGTTTGGTTCGACAACGGCCGTGCAGTTCCCGGTTGTTTTTGATACAGCGTTTACTTCTGAGCCAATTGTCAACCTGACATTACAAACAAATTCATCGATACTGGCCGGTGGCGCTCGATTATTTGTCACCGACGTAACAACCGATGGGTTTACAGCCCAGGCGCTCTTCACAGCAGTCGCCAGTGCCACCACAGTAGATGCCAATGGCAATGTCGGGCAATACTCGGCCCTACTTCTGGTCAACGGCAAACCGGCCATCAGCTACTACGACGCGACAAATGGCGATTTGAAATACGTCCAGGCGTTGGATGCTGCCGGCACGACCTGGGGTGCCCCGGTCACCGTGGACGCAGCTGGCAACGTCGGCGACCACCTGTCCATGGCCATCGTCAATGGCAGCCCGGCTATCAGCTACCACGACACGACCAACGACAGCTTGAAATATGTCCAGACCGCAGACGCTAATGGGGCAACCTGGAATACGCCCGTTACGGTAGATTCCGGTCAGGTGGGCACGCACACTTCCTTGGCTGTGGTAAATGGCAAACCGGCCATTAGTTATTATGAAGACAGCAACAAAGATGATTTGATGTATGTCCAGGCCCAAGATGCCGATGGTACAACCTGGAACACCCCGGTACGAGTAGATTCGACTGGTAGGGTTGGCGAATTCAATTCACTCCTGGTCGTAAATGATAAACCGGCTATCAGTTATTATGACAGAACAAATACCTCTTTGAAATACATTCAAGCCAGTGATGCCAATGGGTCAACCTGGAACACTTCCGTCGTCATCGATACGGTGGGTACTGACGGACTGGACAGTTCATTAGCCCTGGTCAATAACAAACCGGCTATTAGCTATTACGACTACGCTTCAAATGATTTACTGTATGTTCAGGCCAGTGATGCCAATGGCACAACCTGGAACACACCAATTGGTGTAGATACTGTAGGCGATGTTGGTGAATATTCCTCGCTGGTAGTCGTTGATGGTAAACCAGCCATCAGCTACTTTGACTATTCAAATTCCCAGGTGAAGTTTGCCCAGGCCGGTGATGCTAATGGTGCTTCGTGGAATACGCCTACTGTTGTTGGGGCTGCCGCTTATTCGGGATGGAATGGGGCTACTTCGTTAGCTGTTATCGATGGTCAACCGGCCGTCAGCTATTACGGCGGGTCCAACATAGGTTTGCTTTATGCATATCCCGACAGCCAGGCTGTATCTATCAACTGGATGGCTACCGCTCAGTAAGGCATTTTCGGAAGTTGCCAAAAGCAGTCGAAAGGACTCATCATGAACAGAAAAAGCAAAATCCTGGTTCCGCTGCTGGCTTTAATCGCGGCCCTGGCCCTGATTAACCGGCATGGATTTACCCAGGAGCCAACCTTCAGCTTGCCCTGGTTTACGTTTGACGGCGGCGGCGGGCGCAGCAGCGGCGGCGGCCTGGAAGTTGTCGGTACGGCTGGTCAGCCCGACGCCGGCACGATGTCCGGCGGCGAATTCAGCCTCAGCGGTGGTTTTTGGCATGAGCCGGTGGCCACCGACGCCGCGCCTGACCTGTCGATTACTCATGTAGTGACGCCGACAGTGGTCGAACCAGGGCAGGTTGTGACTTACATTGTGACCTTCCGCAATGATGGCAACGCTACAGCCACCGGTGTGGTGATTGACTATAAAAAACCGTCGAACCTCATTCAGACGACTTTTGAAAGCAAAGGACCAGGAGTGACATTAGTGGACGGGACAGGCTATGTCATGCATGTGGAGGATTTAGCACCCGGTGTGACGGGAACGGTTATTGTGACGGGTGTCGTTGATCCTTCAATCAATGCGAAGACAAGTTTGGTAAGTACGGCCGTTATCTCATCCGACATCGATGCATTCACCGGTAACAACCAGGCCGAAGTCACCCTCATTGTTCAGCCAACTCAATACGAAGTTTACCTGCCGGTGGTTATTCGTTAAATCAGTTTAATTCAAACAAGGATGTCAAAAGAGGAACGGCCGTAAACCGTTCCTCTTTTTTTGTTTAGTGGGGAGAGGGTGGTTACGGCCGTTGACACCCCGGCGCAACAGATGTATATTACATACATCTATCGAGCGGAGAAATATCATGTCTGAGAAAATGGTTCGCACACAGGTCTACCTGCCCCGCGATATTTACGAACAGCTAAAAGATCGCGCCGACGCCGAAGGCATCACCATGGCCATCCAAATCCGGGAAGCGCTGGCCCAATACGTCACCGAATCCCCTGCCAAAGAAGAAGGTCACATCTTAACGGCCGACGACCCCATCTGGAACATCATCGGCATGGTTGAAAGTGGCATTACCGACGGCTCAGTCAATCACGACAAATACATTTATACCCGCGATTGGGATCCGGAGACAGAAGAAGACAAATGAACCTGTTTGCAGATAGCAGCGGCTGGGTTGCCCTCTTCGATAAAAGTGACAAATACCATCGAGCGGCTTCAGCCAGCTTCCGCCAATTGGAAGGACAATCCGTTACTATCCAAACCAGCGATTATGTTTTCGACGAAGCATTAACCATTCTACTCAAACGGAGCGGGCATGGCGCGGCGACTCGATTTGGCTTATGGCTACTTGCTGCTAAAAATGTGGAAATCATTCATGTTGATGAGAGTACCTGGCAGGCTGCCTGGGAAATGTTTCAGGCCTATGATGACAAAGAATGGGCATTTACCGATTGCACGAGCTTTATCTTAATGCGCCAACTTCATCTTTGGCAAGCCTTTTCCTTCGACCAGCATTTTGTCCAGGCCGGTTTCCAATTATGGCCTGACCAAACCGACCAATAACCAATGGCTTACACACCACCCGAAAACATCCAGAAAATCCTTAAAAACCTGCCCCAGAAGCCCGGCGTTTATCTGCACAAAGATAAAAGCGGAACCATCATTTACGTCGGCAAATCGGTCAATCTACGCCACCGTGTCCGCTCCTACTTTGCCGCCAAAGTCGACCGCACCAAAACGGAGCAGTTACGCCGCCAGATTACCGATATAGAGATCATCACCACCGATTCCGAACTGGAAGCACTGCTGCTAGAGATGAATCTCATCAAAAAGCACCGCCCCCGCTACAACATCCAACTCAAAGACGACAAGCGGATGCCCTACATCAAAATACATTGGGCCGATAATTACCCCAAAGTCACCGTCACCCGGCGGATGGTCCGCGATGGCTCCCGCTACTTTGGCCCATATGCCTCCGTTTGGGCTGTTCACCAAACATTAGACCTGCTGCGCAAAATCTTCCCCTACCTGACTTGTGACCGGAATATCACCGGAAACGATGCCCGCGCCTGTTTGTACTACGACATTAAGCTGTGTAATGGTCCCTGTATTGGCGCAGTTAACAAACAGCAGTATCGCGGCATGATCCAACAGTTAATGGATTTTCTCAACGGCAAATCAGAACATATCGCCAAACAATTGGAAGCGCGGATGAACAAGGCGGCCGAAAACTTGCAGTTTGAAAAAGCGGCCGAAATCCGTGACCAACTGCGGGCTGTGGATAAAGTGGTGGCCAAACAAAAAGTCATCGGCGCGGCCAGCACCGATCAAGACGTTGTGGCCTTTGCTCGTGAACAGGGAGACGCCTGCGTGCAAATCTTTTTCATCCGGCATGGCAAGCTGATTGGCCGGGAATATTTCTTACTGGACGGCACAGAAGACGAAAGTGATGGCGATGTGCTGCAAGATTTCCTGACCCAGTTTTATGATGAAGCCGCCCACATTCCCAAAGAAGTCCTGCTGCCCAACGAGGTGGCCGAAGCGATGATTATCGAGCAGTGGCTGAAGCAGAAGCGGGGCACCAAAGTTACGCTACAAATTCCGCAGCGGGGCAAAAAGAAAGAACTGGTGCAAATGGCCGCCAACAACGCCGCCGACACGTTGGCCACGCTGCGCCAACAGTGGGCCGCCGACCGCTCCAAACACGTCACGGCCATGACGGAACTGCAAGAGGCGCTGAATTTGCCGACGCCGCCGGCGCGCATTGAATGCTATGACATCAGCCACACGCAGGGGGCGCAAACGGTCGGCTCGATGGTGGTGTTTGTCCAGGGGGCGCCGCGCAAAAGCGACTACCGCCGCTTTAATGTGCAGACGGTGGGCAATGACGATTACGGCGCGATGAAGGAAGTGCTGACGCGCCGTTTCCAGCGCTACAAGGACACACTGGCCGGTGAACTGCACGATCCCAGTCAGATTGGCCAGATCAAGAAAGACACTGCCTGGTCATTGCTGCCCGATTTGCTGATTGTGGACGGGGGTAAAGGGCAGTTGTCGATGGCCGTGGATGTTTTGGCCCAGTTCGATCTGCAAGATGAGGTGCCGTTGACAGGACTGGCCAAACAGGAAGAAGAGTTGTTTGTACCAGGGCAGTCAAAGTCGATTTTGCTCTCGCGCCGCTCGGAAGCGCTGTATCTGGTGCAGCGGGTGCGGGATGAAGCACATCGTTTTGCCAATGAGGGGCACCGCAAACGGCGCGCCAAAGTGGGCGTGGCTTCGGTTTTGGACAGCGTGCCCGGCGTCGGCAAAAAGCGGCGGCAGATTTTGCTGGCCCATTTTGGCTCGCTGGATGATTTGCGTAAAGCAACGGCCGAAGAGATTGGTTCGGTACCGGGCATTCCGCTTGAGGTGGCGGAGGCAGTGAAGGCGCATTTGGCGTGATACGGCCGTTCACCACCCAATCTACGGCTGCGAAACCATCGGCAAATAGGCCCGGTGCGGCAAAAACAAACCATTCAAAGTTGTCCGGGTGGTGCCTGTGGCCAATGGTTCGTTACTGAGCGTGAGTGTAAAGGTGTCAGAAACCCACAATATATCTGGTGGCAACACAGTGACCGTGATTGTTCCCCATGTCACACCCAAGGGATCGCGAGTAGCATACCAATCCAATTGAGCAGGCCAGGTCGAGTCCGTAACCGCCAGGTCGTTCATCCTTTCAAATTCTAACCAGGTGGTGGTAAATACGTGAGTTACCGTGATACCCGGTGTCGTATCTATTTGGCTGTGTTCTGGCTCGATTGTTACTTGTGGCCTGACAATAGGAACCTGCCAAACATGGGTATCTCCCGGCCCGCCATTGTAACGAACCATCAGGTATCCCCCATAAAATGGTGTACAATCTTCTTGCGTGGGATTTTCCCAGTCACAATTATCCAGGATCCCAGGAATTTGGACTTCATAAGCGGGATTTACCCAGCGATTGTCGCAACTCCCTGGTTTACAGCGCCCTGAAACCCCATCTGGATCGGGATCGCCGTCACCAAACGACATAGACCAATCTTCTTCGGGAATGGTATCAAAATAGAAGGTAATGGGCGGTTGTGTGCCCTCATCGGTGTCAAACAAAGAAACATAAGCTGATTTACCGGCATTCTGCGCATCAACGTATATCAGCGGCATTTCGTAAGGGTATTCGTAGGCTGAGTGGATTGGCCATTGTCCTAACGGTTCAACGAAAACACCCTGTGTGTCATGGGCCTGAGGATCGTCGATAAGTTGAACATTTCGAACATTGGCATCGCTGGAAATATCGGGATACAGCGGTCCGGCCCAGAGATCAAAGCCATTGCCGGAAGCGCCTTGTAAAGAGGTAATGTCCAGGTAAATGGTTCGTTTGTTTGTGTAGGGATCAATGATGATGCCGGGCAAATCGTTGGCAACACTGAGTTCAAAATCGCCTGGGGAACCCGGGTCTACCGGCACATCAGCCGGTTGATCGTACAATCTCGTTCCACCTGGGGAAATCCAATGCAAATCGGTTTGATGATTACCATTGTCGCGAAGACTATCCCCAGCCTGTCCGGTATATCTTGATAGAGGTATTTTCGTGATTGTGCCGTCGCTGTTTTGGGCATAGTAGAAAAGTTCAAAAAGTGTTGAGGTGTTAAAAGCCGCGTCGTAGGCGGCAGGAATACCGCATGTGCCATTACCCGGCGGGGTACCTCCGCCCCGATTTTCGTCGACGCGTACCAACCAAAAGGGGTTGATGCTGGTAAAATCCAGCGGCGGATCCCCGGTTGTTAGAGCCAATTCTCCTGTATCGAGAAGACAGCTAAATCTCTGGTCGTCTGTGCAGGAGCGGGTTTCGAAAAGTGGGAAGCCGGCGTTTACGGCCGTTTCCGTATGAAACATCTCGGCCGTATTTTCAGCACGATTGATGGAATCGGGGTCAAAAATCTCCACGCGCAAAACATCGTCAGGGTAATCATCGGGGATGATGATCCGATAATGGTAAGTGTAAGACCCTAGCGCCCAAACACTGTTCCAGGGAGAAAACGGATCACCAAAACTGGTGCAGATGTTGGGACCATAAATCAAAGAGTAAAAAGAAGTGATCGTTCTTTTAACTGGCGGTGGGGGAACGGCAACGGCCGTATCCCCACTCTGAATTTCTGAACTGTATGAGGCAATATTGTGGGTGAGGAAGACCAGCATGAGCAGGCTGACGACAATAGCGGCGGCTAAAGAGATATTTTGTTTATTCATGGCTTTCTCCAAAAAATGAACGACCGTTCCCTGGCGACTGTTACTGGTTATGTGATGGGAACAACGGCCGTTTACCTCCTCACTCCTCTTTTAACACCACCGGCAAATAACACCGGAAAGGCTCCACTTCAACGGTATGGGTGGTCGTCACCGGCCCGTCCACCCCATTTTCCACCGTAACCGTGATGGTTTTCGTCCCGGTGATGGCCCAGGTGTAGGCAACCGTATCCGTAAAGCCGCCGGTCTGGACAATGTCGGGCTGGCCGGTGGCCTGCCAGGTGTAAGTGAACGGCTGGGTGACGGTGAGGGGGGTGACGGTGGCAGTGAACGTGCCTGTAGCGTTGACCAGGTTTGTTGTTGGACCATTGACGGTAACAGCCATGGGGGCTGATGGGCAAGGGACGGTGAATACGGCCGTTGCCGTATGACCATTTGCGACCGCAGTTAAGGTATAACTCCCATCCGATAGCCCAAATTTTTGCCAGGTCTGTGAAAAAGAGGTGAGGCCCCCTGTCTGGATTATGCTTTGAAGCATATAGTCCCAGTATAAGTGAACATCCGTATTTTGCGGCCAGTTAAAACCCATCACCGTAAACTGCACGTCAGGACCAGTGCCACAGTTAGGCAGCAGTGTAATTGAGTGTAGTGGTACGCCCACGTCATTGACAACTAAAGGCCCGACAATGTTATTCGCTTCATTCCCTTCGCTCACCTGCCGCACCGAGTCCACCATCGCATACACCTGATGCGGGTCTGGTTCGGTAGCAAAGCCGGCTGTCGTCATCGTGATCACCCGGCTGGCATGTGCGCCCAACGAACCAACCGCCACGTAACCAGAACTCTGGTTGAGGGGGATACTGGTCGAATACACTTCCGTGGGGTCCAGGAACACATCAACGAAAAATGTCTGATTGGTGGCCACGTCACCGGTGTTGCTAATGGTTACCTGAAAGTCCACCGGCTCATTGGCGGCAATAGGCAACGGGGAGAGCAGCGTCAAATCCCCAATCGTCAAATCGGCCAGCGCCGGGTCAATCGTGATCGTATGTGTATCAACAACGCCATATCGGGTAGAAACCGTAATAGTTTTAGTGCCCGTAATCGACCAGGTGTAGGAAATGACATCGGTCAAACCGCTGCTGTGCGTAACAGGTGCATGATCGGTTGCTTCCCAAGTGTACGATAACGGCAGCGTCGTTGTAATAGGGCTGACCGTCGCCGTAAATGTATGGGATGTATTCACCAGCCCTGTTACCGGACCGTCAATCGTGACGCTCTCTGAATAGACTGTTTCCTGGCCACAAGAGTCATCCCAGCCAATAAACTCCAGCAGCAGCCAGTTTTGACTGATGTTGTAGCCCTGCAAACGGAACAAGGCGAATCCGCTCATCTGGTACATAGTATCTCCGGTAACTTGAGTAGAATAATCCCAAATAGGCAGCCGGAGAACGCGTCCCAGATCAATGTGTTCATTCAATGCCTGGAGAACATCCATTGAGTTGACATTACCATCATTGCTAGCCACCCAGTCATCAATACCCAGCGACATGTCCGTCGGATCGCCTGGTTCGTAATAACCATTAAAAGGATAGTCAAGACTGTCACCAGGCCAGGTTAAACTTCGACTTAAAGTAGCAGCACTGCCTGTCTGGTAGATATTGTTCCACAGCAGCCAGCCAAAATTGCCCGGCTGAGTCCCTGCTCTAACCAGAAAAACAGAGCCTTCCTTGGCCTGGAGCAAGGGCACATCAGGTATATGGTTTGGAAAATCAATATACTCCGGTGGTTCGGGTGCGTCTTTACCGTCGGGATAATCAAAATCATTGGCATCAGGATAAGGGTTAGCCCCTGAACCGGGTGGTGATACGGAGCGAACAAATTTGCTGATGGCAATGGGAAAAGCGGAGCAGCCGGCCGTTGGATCAGGCTGACCTTCTTCGGCGTTGACCTGCCAGGCGTACGTGTCGCCAACCCCACCGATATAATGAGCCATGAGGCGGCCGCCGTAAAATGGGGTGCAAATCTGTGAATCAGGATTGGCCAGGTCGCAGGCGCTCGTCAAGTCCGGCATTTGAATTTGGTAAAGCGGATCGACCCATTTGCCGTCACAGAAACCGGGCTTGCAACGGCCGCTAACCCCATCCGGATCAGGATCGCCAGCGCCAAAAGTAAGTGACCAATCCGATTCAGGCACCGTATCCAGGTAAAAAATGATAGGAGGCTCTGCACCAGAATCGGTATCGAACAAGGATACATAAACGGGCTGCCCAGCCTGATCTGCATTAACGTAAGTCAAGGGAATGTCAATCACGTTGCTGTAATTAGAGTTGACGAGATTGTACTCTAAAGCGGATACGACCACGCCTTTGGCGTTGTGGCTGGAAGGGCTGTTGAGAACCCGAATATTACGAATATTTACATCACTGGAAACATCTGGATAAAGCGGCCCGGCCCAAATATCGAAGCCATTCTCCGAAGCACCGCTCAAGGTGGTGATGTCCAGGTAAACATACCGATCGCCAGTCGCTGGGTCGGTGACAATGCCGGGAAGGTCTTGAGCAATGCTCAATTCAAAATCGCTGGACGAACCAGGATCAACCGGTACGGCAGCCGGTTGGTCGTAGATTTGAGTGCCGCCGGGCGAAACCCAATGCATGTCGGTCAAATGGCTTCCATCATCACGAATATTATCACCTGTTTGACCAGTGTAGTTTGCCAGGGGAGTCCTGGTCGTTGAGCCATCGGAGTTTTGAGTGTAGTAAAACAGTTCGTAAAGGGTTGATGTGTTAAAAGCAGGATTATAATAACCGGGCATGCCACAAAGCCCATTACCAGGAGCAGCTCCAGCACCACGATTTTCATCTATACGCACAAACCAAAATGGATTTATCTGGTCCAACAATACCGGTGGGGCACCCGTAGGATCGACTAGACTCATTTCGCCGGTGCTTATCAAGCAAGCGTTCCTACGATCTGAGCTACTGCAATTTTTATTGACGGTCCCCAGTGGGAAACTCACTGGATCGAGAGCGTGGGCATTGGCTGAATAGCTAATAGCATGGGTATTGGTCGCCTGGTTTATAGAATCGGGGTCGAACAGTTCCACGCGCAGGACATCGGAAGGATAATCGGACGGAATGAGGATGCGGTAATGGTAGGTGTAAGAGTTAGGCGCCCAGGGGCTGTTCCAGGGCGAGAATGGGTCGCCGTAATAGATACAAATATTGGGGCCAAAAATGGACAAGTTTGACGTATTAATGATGCCGGTTGACGTTCTACGTCCGATATAAACATCGGCGGGCTGCACGGCCGTTACCGTCGCCGCCGCCTGGTTAACCTGCAAAATAATCAAAACTGAAACAATATTGACAAGCAAAATGGCCAACACGGCACGTTTTTTCATGGCTTCCTCCACAATTGTAAATAGAAATTTGGGTGGCGGGGTAACAGTTGCCTTCCCTCTCTACCTTCTCCGCCACATCACTAAACCCAAACCAGTCAGTAGCAGGAATGCCGCCGTCACTGCCGGCATAAACCCTGGCGAGCCGCCGGCCGCGACCTCATGCAGCCTGACGCTGGTGGGTAACTGTTGACCGCACGACGTATCCTGGCCGACAAACTCCAGCAGCAGCCAGTCCCCCTCCCCAGCAGTCGTGCCGTAGCCGACGATGCGGAAGATGGCAAAGCTGCTGATGGTGTAACGGCCGTTCCCCCCATCCCCCGTATTCCATAAAGGCAGCCGTAACAGCCGGTTGGAGTCAATGAGCGTGTTAACGGCCGTTTGCACCGGTCCATCATGAATCGTCGCCGGGCTGGCCAATACCGGATTCTGGGTGTTGAGCGTCACGTCAGCGGGGTTGATGGGGTTAACATAACCGCGAACAACATGCGAAAAACTGCCAACGGCCGTACCCGCGTCACTATGATCGGCATAGTCCAGGCTGTCGCCCGGCCAGGTCAGGCTGGCGGCTAACGTATCGGCGGTGAACGGCCGTCCCGCGTTCCATACCAGCCAGCCATAATTACCTACGCTAAATCCCTCGCCAACCAATTTGAATACATGACCCGGCTCGGCCGCCGCTAAAGGAATGTCCGCTGAATGGGACATAAATCTGTCATAGGCTGGCGGGTCGGCCGGATAGATAAAGTCGGTCAGGTTGGGATAGGGATTGGGGCCGGTTACGGCCGTTACCGAACGAATCTCATCCTGGACGGCGATGGGGAAAGCGGCACATCCCTGCAAAGGTGCGGCAACCGGTTCCGACAACGTTACCTGCCAGCCAAAGGTGTTGCCGTAGCTGCCTCCATAATAGCGGGCCATCAACCGCCCGCCGTAAAAGGGCGTGCAGTCGGCCGGATTGGGATTGAGCCAATCACACTGACTCAAATCGCCCGGCAGGGTGAGGGTATAGGCTGGAGTTACCCACTGGTTGTTACAGAGGCCGGGCAGGCAGCGCACGCCGGCGGCCACGCCATCGGGGTCATCCACGCCTGGCAGGCCAAAGGTCATCGACCAATCAGTCAGGGCCAGCGAGGCCAGCGAAAAGGTGATGGGTGGTTGTGTACCGGCGTCGAAATCAAAGTGGGTAATATAAATTTCCGCACCGGCATATTCCGGGCCTACATACATCAAGGGGCTGTCAACCAGAGTATCCGTCATCGTATTTTGCGGTAGATATTTATCCGTAAAGATGATTATCCCATCTGAGTTATGGCTGCCGGGATTGTTGTAGATTTGTAGATTGCGTTGATTAACTTCGCCGGCGATAGTAGCCACATAATCGGGCGGTCCGGCCCATAATTCGAATACATTTTCTGACGCACCATTAATTGTAGCGACGGCCAGATACAAATAACGCTCGCCCGTAACCGGATCGGCGGCGATGTTGGCCAAATCCTGGGAGATACTGACTTCAAACCCACTGCCGGAACCGGCGGCCGTGCCGCCGGGGCAAGCAACGGGGTCATAATCGCCGCCATTGGGACTGCCGCAGTCGGTGGGGGCAGCGGCCAATTGGTCATAATTGGCGGCTGCACCCGGTGAGACCCAGCGCAAATCAGTCTGGTGCTCGCCAGAGTCGCGCACACCATCGTCAACTTGGCCGGTATAGGTGGCTAGGTTGACGGTCTGGGTTATGCCACCACCGGCATCGGCCTGGTAATACAGTTTGTAGGCGGTTTGGGTGTTGTAGACCGGCGTATAATAAGTGGGTTGGCCACACACGCCATTCCCGTCATCGGGGCCGTAACCCCGATTTTCATCAACGCGGACTATCCAAAAAGGATTGATTTGCTCCTGATCTACTCCAACCAGGAGATTTTCGCCAGTATCCACCAGACAGGCATCCTTCTGGTCGTTGGGAAGGCAGCTTAACGTTTGGGTAATGGGCAGGCCGTTGGCAACGGCCGTATCCGTATGCGTAATGATTGTACTGGCCACAGCATTGTTGATCGTGTCGGGATCAAACAGTTCCACCCGGATAATGTCCGATGGATAGTTATCGGGAATGCGGATGCGGTAGGTGTAGGTGTAAAGGCCGGGCGCCCAGACGCTGTTGAGGGGCGAATAAGGATCGCCGAAATCGGTACACGTTTTAGGCCCGTGAATGCCCTGGGTGGACGTTTTGATGACGCCATCACTGCGCCGGTTGGCGTATAGTCCACCGGCGACGGCGGCCGGCATTTCGGTTGGCGCGGCCGTTAACTGGCCGACGGTGGTCAAAATGAATAGAGTTAAAAAGGTCAGGCTAAACCCAATTGTAATGGCCCATGAGGCTCCCCGTGTCTTCATTGCATTCTCCTTCTATTTATTGCTGTAGTGAAAGTGTAAATTGCCTCGCTTACGATTGCTCTTTAGTTTTTATTGGGGGTGCAACGGCCGTTCCCCCCCCCACTCCTCCTCCAATACTACCGGCAAACAAACCCGAAGTGGCTCCACATCAACGGTATGGGGCGTCGTCACCGCCCGTCCACCTCATTTTCCACCGTCACCGTGATGGTTTTTGTTCTAGTACACGTTTTCGTAAATCCTTATCAGGTTTGTAGTAACGACTTTAGCCGGGCGACCCACTAAAATGGGCACTACAAACCTTATGCGGACTTATGGAAAGCAGTACTAGTGTTTGGCCAGGAATAAACGACAATATCAGTGATGCCTCCGGTTTGGACAACTGTTAGCTGCCCAGTCGCCTGCCAGGTGTAGGTGAACGGGTGGCTGGCTGTGAGGGGAGTGACAGTAGTGGTGAATGTGGAAAATGGGGTCGTATCCTCTGACCAATCTGTTAGTGATTTTGGATAAAATCGAAACGTACCAGGTTTTGGTTACAGCTGGCGCGGGATTGGACGCGATAAGCCTCGGAAACGGCCGTGCCGCTGCTCGACTCTAACTGCACCGAATAATCGCGAACAACCGGCGAATCAAACAGGAACTGCTCCCAACCGGACGGGCTGTAGGCGGGGGCCGACCCCACGGACAAGCGGGCATCAATTCCACTGCCCCACACATGCACCTGATAACTGCCACCTGCCACCGGATTACGGTTTAAATCTAATACTTCCCCGGCAATTCCCATCCAATCACACCCGGCATTGTTGGCGAAATTCCGCAAATAAAATGGGCTGGTATCAGATTTTGTAAAGGGGAAGGCCGATTTTGTCGGACTTGCTGTAGGCGTTGGGCCAATCGGGGTTTCTGTGGGGGTGCTGGTTGGGGTGTTTGTTGCGGTCGGTGTGGGTGTTTTGGTTGGAAGCGTCGGCGTGATGGACGGCTCTAAAGTCGGTTTCCGCGTATTGGTGGGCAGTGGTTCCGGAGTTGGAACCTCAGATTTAGGCGTCCAGGTGGGCAGCAGCGAATTGGGCGTATTGGTTGGCGTCAGGGAGGGCACAACGGCGGCAACGGCCGCTGTCGGTGCATCTGCTGGGTTGGTTGTATCTTCTGTCCGTACCAGCCCGGCCAAGGGAGTCAGTTCCAGCAAATCGGGCATGAAAAAGACAGCCACGAATCCGGCCACCACCAGCAAAGCGACTAAAAGAAACAGAATAGCAACGACATTTTGGATAATCGAGCCGCAGCCACGGCGTTTTTTTCTGTCCACGTTTCCCCTCACTTTCTCTTACGATTCAATCAACCGGGTAATGTCAGCTGACTGCCACAACCCGTCCAGCCACGTTTCAAAGGCTTGTTGTAACATAGTATACCGCATATTGGCTTTTAACGGCCGTTCCGGATCCCGCTCCAGTGTTTGTACCAAATAATAGGTGGGGACACCATCCAGACCGGTATCGGTAATGACGGCACTTATTTCTCCGGGTTGGAGAGCAAAGGCTGCTTCTTCTACGGCCGTTATCAACAATGAACCCCGCGCAAAATAATCCAGGTCGCCACCGTTTTCGGCCGTGATACGATCTAATGAATATTGGTTGGCCAATGTGCCAAAGTCAGCGCCCGCCTGGATTTGTTGTAAAAGACTCTCGGCCAGCGCCAGGTCATCAACTTGCAGGTAGCGCGCCCAGACCTGTTCGGCTGTGGTCGGCACGGCGGCAGTCACATCAGCCACAACAGCTTCTGTCAACATTTCTTCGGCCAATGCGATTTGGAACTGTTCCCGTGTCCACTGGTTGGCTGACAACCAGGCATCGAAATTGCCTGTTTCACCGGCAGCGCTTTCCAGTTCAGCCAATTTGGCGTTAACTGTTTCGGCTCCTATCGTGATACCCCGTTGGGTCGCGGCCTGGACAATCAGCTCTTTTTCAATCAATACATCCAATACCTGTGCCCGGTAATTGACACCATCCGCGTCGGGCGTGCTGCCCATTTCTAACAGGGCTTGCTCGTATCGGGCCAACTCCTGTTCATACTCGGCCAGGAAAATGGGTTGGTTGTTGACCAGCGCCGCCATTGGTTCGGTGGGCGTTGGCGTCGGTGGGATGGCAGTCGGCGTGGGAATAATGGCTGCGGTCGGGGGAATGGTGGGGGCAGAAACGGCCGTTGTCGGCACAATTTCCGGTCCATCCTGTTCAGCACAGGCCGTACCCAACAAACCAACCACCAACAAACCAATCACAAAAAAATAAGATCTATTCATAAAAATTACCCGTTACACGACTTTATGTTCTGTTGTCGTGTGGCCACATTATACACAAAGGTTTACCGGCAAGGCAAAAGAGCGTACCGGTTTTGAACCGGTACGCTCCATATTGTCAGATGAAACGAGAAATGGGGAAGTCGCCGCGATCTATTTATTGCCGCGCACTTGGGATGATCTGGCCGAAGAACGGGCCGAAGAACGGGCCGAAGAACGGCGCGGCGACTGTTGACGGTTGCTGTTTCGTTGGCCGCGATTACGGTTAGAGCCGTTCTTGCTGCCCTGATTCGTACCATTGCTGTACGGCCGTGGACGATCTTCCGGGTTAAAAGCGCCATAAGCAAACCCTTCCAACCGCCGCCGTTCAATCGGCTTACCCAGCAGTCTTTCAATATCACGCACCATTGCTTCGTCATCAGGCGCAGTAAACGTAAATGCTTCACCCGTTTCCAGCGCCCGACCGGTACGGCCGATCCGGTGGGTGTACGCATCCACTGTGTCCGGCATATCAAAATTAATCACATGCGAGATGTCCGGCACATCAATCCCGCGCGCCGCAATGTCCGTCGCTACTAAAATATCAACTTTGCCGTCACGGAAGCCATTAATCGCCTTCTGCCGCTGATTTTGTGACATATTGCCTTGCAGCGCCGCCACTCGATACTTCTGCCGTTCCAGTTTTCGCGCCAGATTACGCGCCCGGTACTTGGTGCGCGTGAAAATCAACGCCCGCCCAATCGCCATCTGTTCCAGCATCACCATCATCATATCTGTTTTCAGGTCTTGTGGGACTGGATACAGGGCGTGGGCCACCGTCTTCGCCGGGGCGATCATCCCGATTTGCACGGTTGCCGGATTTTTGAGGATAGTGTCGGCCAGTTCACGTGTATCGTCGGGCATCGTTGCCGAAAAGAAAAGCGTTTGCCGTTTTTCCGGCAGTTGTTTGAGGATGCGGCGGATGTCAGGCAAAAAGCCCATATCGCACATTCGATCGGCCTCGTCCAATACCAACACCTCGATTTGCGACAGGTCAACAACCCCTTCGCCCATCAAGTCGAGCAGCCGCCCCGGGCAGGCCACGACGATTTCGACACCGCTTTTTAAGGCGGCTATCTGCGGGCCTTTACCCACGCCGCCGTAAACAGTGGCGCTGCGTACTTTGGTTTTTTGACCCAGTTCACCAATTGCTTCGTGGATTTGTTCAGCCAGTTCCCGCGTGGGGGCGACAATGAGGACGCGTGTCCGGCGCAGCGCCCCTTTGGTCAATCGCTGCAAAATGGGTAAGGCGAAAGCGGCCGTTTTGCCGGTTCCGGTTTGGGCCAGGCCCAGAACATCACGTCCTTCCAGGACGACGGGAATAGCTTGTTGTTGGATGGGGGTAGGTTCGGTATAACCGACAGCCTTGATACCGGCCTCCAGGCGCGGATCAAGTGAGAATTGTTCAAAATTCAAGATAAAGTCTCCTTGACTCGGGCAAGCGCTGCTTTTTTAATTCAATGGTATAAGTTTAAAAATCGCGCCTGCTTGAAAGGAATCGGTTTCTTTTTAACAATTATTTGTCAACGATTCCTCAGGTGAGCCAAGTCGCACTCTTAGCCCGAAAATATAAGCTTCTGTCTCTCCTAAATGGGTTTGGGACAGTCAACAAAAGCCGGGCAGTATAACCGGTCTCCACCGAATGCGCCAATTTTCTCATACCCTACTCCATTTCGCAGGGCAGGCAAGCTGCCTGCGCTCTTTTCCCAATTGATTTGGGTGTGTTTCATTTCAGTTATGGTTTATCGTAGGGGCGAGACGGTGCGGATATGAGTTGGACAGAACAGATAACCTTGTCTCCGCACCGTCTCGCCCGATGGCTGACCAAGCGGGCGAGACAGGCGGGAACAAACGTTTTGGTGATCCAGCAACGCCTTTCCCGCCTGTCTCGCCCCTACGGTTGATTTTAACCCATTTGAAACACACCCAATTGATTTAATTGACTTGAACTTTTATGTCTTGCATAATATTCAAATCGATAGGCACCGGAAAGCCAACGCACGCTTCAACCGGAAAAGGGGTTAACAAATGGGAGCTAAATTCGCAACGTTCTTTATCGTCCTATTTTCGCTTTTAACGCTCATTAGCTGCGGGAACGACAATGAGGTCGTCAATGACTCAACTGCTGAAGGTCTGACCGGCAGTCAATCAACCGGCGCTGATAATGGGGCTGCGCCGGCGGTGTTTGGCGACAGTGCCCAATGGCCGGAATATATCCCGGATGCTATTCCTGTTTTGGATGGCAGCATCAATTTGGTCATGGGCGGTTCCGACAAGGTTAGAATTTTTTACGAGTCGGTGACTGATCGTCAAATTGAACAATACCTGGACCAACTGGAAAAGGCCGGGTTCGCGCTTGAATATCTCGTTTATTCGCAAGAAGGTTTTTCTGACAGTTCGGAAGAAAAGCTAAAGCGGGGTGAGTTTGACGCGGTTGACATCACGAAAGGCGATTATCACATGCGCCTGGAAGCGGGTGGCGACACGGCCGTTTACGATATTTACACCAATGGGTTCAAGGCCGTCATTCAGGATGCTGTCCCAGTCCCCAATAGTCCGCCAACGGCCGTTCCCCTCCAATGGCCCGCCCCCCTGGTGCCACCGCCCGAATCGTGTGAATTAACGGCCGTCCTTAGCCCCAATGAAGGCCAATACGTCATCAACTGCCAGTTCGAGAAGGAAAGTGCCGATCTGGATTACATTCAGGTTTTGCAAGCGGCCGGGTTTTCCGAGCAGACTAAATTTGAGGACATGAATGGGAAGCTTATCAGCATCACTTTAGAGAAAGAGGGAACGGCCGTTACCCTTATGAACTCTCTAACGTCTGCGCTAAACATTCAAATCAGGCACAACTAACCCACAACACCCAGTTTCAAAAAAACACAGCTTGAAACAGCACCATTGCACCTGTTTGTCCGACATTGGGTAGGCCCAACGTACTGTACCAATTGCCAGTTTCAGCAACGATAATAAAATTAATCAGTCTAAGTAGATCCAAAATCTGCCACGAATGTCACGAATCTCACAAATTAGGCGCTTGTTTTCGTGTAATTCGTGAAATCTGTGGCAAAAATCTGGATCTGCTGAGTCTAAATGGAGATAATTCATGAAAGTGAAACCCAAAGCCTATCAAATACTAACCATCGTCTTGGGTTTGCTGCTCGTTTCAGCCATCTTCATTATCGCCAGACTCGCGAGCGCACAAGATAATTTGCCAACAACCCCTGTCATTGGAGAAAGCCCAACACAACTTCCTGAGCCGATTTTCCCATCCACAGCGTCGGAGAACCCGCCAAGCGACACCGCTGCCGCACTTGATAAATTTGTTTATTTGCCGCTTGTTGTACGACCGTTCGAATGTGAACTTAATCCACAGGAACAGGAAATTGCCAGTTTTGCCATCAATCATCCCGATCAGGGACGGCCGTTCATGATCTGTGATCCTACGCTGGCCCAGGTGGCGCGTGAGCGGGCATTGGACATGGGAACACGCAATTATTTCAGCCATACCAACCCCGATGGGTACGGACCCAATTACCTGGTCCGGCAAGCAGGTTATGCTTTACCAACCTGGTACGGTACGGCGAACGATGCCAACAACATCGAATCCATTGCCGCCGGTTACACGACTGCGTCCGCAACCTGGGCGGGTTGGTTGAACTCGGCCGGACATCGCACCCACGTGCTGGCGGAAGACACGTTTTGGGCGGATCAGACCAACTACGGTATCGGTTATGCCTATGTTGCGAACAGTACATACAAGCATTATTGGGTCTTCATTTCCGCGCCACCGGAGGAGTAGATGGCCGGTTTGCTTGTTAGTATTTCAGAGGGCTAATTCGCTGATTGATTGACTGGTTTTGACTTTCCCGACAGCCTGCCAGGTAAACCGCAAAAAGTATTGGGATGAATAATACGTCATTTCTCTGCGGTTTACTCAGGGGAAGCGGGAGAACGGCCTTCATAGAATTCTAAATATCTTCCCGCTTTCACCTAAATCACATTATAAAACTGGAAGCCATAAATAGCCATTGTGATCAAGCCATCTACGGCGATAAAAATAAACAAAAAATTCAGAATTGATTCCGAATTGCGCCGATACGTAAAATACCAGGCGGCAGCAATCCCGGCCAGTGTCGTCACAATCGGTACGCCAATCTGCAAGGCAGCTTGCAGCCAGACCGGTATTCCCGGAACCCAGGCCGAAAAAGGTACGTAACTACGAATACCGGGGATTGTCGCCAGCTTCATCAACCAATAAGCGGCAAAGGCCAATAGTAAACTGATTATTGTGCCAACTAAGACTCGTTTGCCTGGCTGTCCGCGACGCAGAATCGAAGTGATATACAACACGAACATGGGCAGCAAAGCCCACAGTGCGACCAGGATGGGCGATAAAACCGCGCCTGATAGTAAGCCAAAGGTTGTTTCCCGGCCTATTCGGGCCAAATCACCTGTCGTCACGTCTGATAATGCTTCAACAAGATCGGGCGCGGTGCTGGCAAAATAAATCTGGAACCCACCGGAGTCGGCGCGCTCCAACCAGGTCAAATAGAGGTAGTCGTTGGCATCACTGACAATCGTCGGCATAACGGAGGCATTGGGGGTGAAGCTGAGTAGTTGGTAGCCATTGACCTGCCAGTTTTGTAGGTACAAGACACCTATCTGCCCCCGTTCTTTGCGGAATTCATATGGGATCAAGGCATCAAAAGCGACGGCCATTTCCGGGGCAGGTTGATTGGTTGTGAGCAAGGCGGCATCGGTAACGGCCGTTGTCGCTGGGTAGATGTCAATTGGAAAAACACGCTGTCCGGCCGTCAGCCCCGCATCCGGTTCGTAAGCATAGTCCAAATCAGCCGTACCCGGCACAATAATCGCCTGCGGTCCAGAAAACAGTGCCGGATGGCCAGGCGGGAAAGTTAGATACTGGGTTAGAACTTTCCCCGCTTCCGGTCCGGTCCGCACCGAGATGTTCCAGAAGAGGTAAACAAGTTGGCTGTCCATTCCCAGCCAGGGGCCGGTCATAATGTCCGACGGTTTGGGTTGGGAACGGTATACGGCCGTTTCCCGCCCTGCTTCAAACAGGCCCGCATCATAAACCGCATAAAAATAAACCGTGTCACCATACCCTGGTGGATAATGCGTCCAGGAACTATGTAAATTGCCGGCGTTGTCGTATTGGAGTGACGGCCGTATCCCCTCTGCATCGACCAAAACTGCCTCGTTTGTCAAACTGCCACCTGGCAGCGCATACAGCCCTGGAGTATTCCGCCGCCCGGCATACCAGACCGTCAGCCGCCCGTCCGGGGATACTGCCGCGTCAAACGCAGCCACAATCGTATCCCCGGACAACTGGCTCGGTTCCATTACCATATTACCGGCCGTGTCTAGCTGCGCCTGGTACAGGCTGTTACTCGCCAGCCACAGCAAGTTCAACACCTGGCCATCCCAAAGTAGGATCGGCTTATCGGGTTGTGAAAGGGTAATCGGCAGTGTTTGTTCCCATACATGTTCCGCCTGCCGGTTCAAGGCGACAATTTTGGGTGCAAGCTGTGAGTTAACGGCCGTGACAAACAATAAATAAATGCCCCCGTCATCATCCAGCGTTAATGCCACCGGATCACCGATTCGCGTCTCCTGCAATGGCAGCCCATGACTCCAATCTGGCGCATTCAGCCACTCTCGAGCGGCTCCGCCAGAACAGGCCGACAACAAAAAAAACAAACCAACAACAAACCACAAGGCATGTGGTTTGTTTTGCAATTTCCTGCTCAGATTAAGCAAAGCGTACATCACACAATTCCCAAGCCCCATCCAATAAAAACAGGGAAGCGCCGATCTGAATCTACGCTTCCCTGCGTTATCAATTATATTAAGTGCCCGTTCGCAAATAAGTTAGCGGAATTGGCGAACAGGCTTAGAGTAAGCGGCCTTCCGACTAGATAATTTATTGTCGGCCGCTTACTAAGCTGTAAGATTCAGAAAAGCTTACGGTGCTTCAGTCGTAATATTCTCTGCTGGTACCCAACCCTGGCCAGTTGGCGCGTCAATTTGATACCACACAGCACCGTCAACCTCGACAACCTGCAAAATAGTAATCGCCATACCACGTTCCTGACCGGCTATCATTTTCCCACCCGGTGTATCTAATAAGTTCACCAGGAAGCTCCTTCCCTGCAAATAAGCGCCATCACCTGGCTGCGGCCCTTCAATAGTAGTTCCCGCTTCACCTTCCAGGGCCTCAAGATTTTTTGCTGGGACCCAGGCTTCGCCCGTCGGCGCTTCAATTTTGTACCAGACGTTACCCGCTTCAGTCGAAACCTCCAACACAGTCACTTCAGCGCCACGTTCCTGTCCCGCCGAAACTTTACCACCAGGAGCATCATACAGATTCACCAAAAAGCTGCGGTCTGTCAACGCCGCTTTATCCCCGGCCTCAAACATACCACCTTCCACCGATGAACCACCTGTTGTAAAAACGGGTGCTGCTTCTACTGCGCGCGCTGTCGCTTCAGCCGGTGTTAAAATCTCACCTGCTTGACTACATGCCAGACTGGCCAGAATCAACACCCCAATCATTAAAACTAATGCTCTTCGTCCCTTCATTACACTTGTTCTTCCTCTTCACTCCAAATTTAGTTCGCCACAGGAATGACAATTTGGAATCGTTTACAAATAACTTTTCAAAAAGAAAACGATTCCTCTTAAGCAAACGCAGTTTTTTCCGCTTAAAATGCACAAGTTAAAAACTGCGCTTGCCTAACGGGCAAATCTTTAATGTTTCCCACGCATCCGCGGATCAAACGCGTCACGCAAGCCATCCCCCATGAAATTAAAAGCCAGCGTCGTTAAAACCAAAGCCATGCCTGGCACCAGTACCAAATGCGGATTAGACCGAAGACCTTGATAGCCTTCAGTAATCATGGCCCCCCAACTTGGAGTAGGCGGATTGACGCCCAGCCCGATAAAACTGAGCGCTGCTTCCAGGAAAATGTAACCTGGTATGGCCAGACTTTCAGAAATCAACAGTGGACCAATGATATTCGGTAACAAATGTTTAAAAATGATACGAGAATTGGTCGCACCCATTGCCGTAGCCGCTTCCACAAACTCTTTTTGTTTATAAGAGAGTACCTGGCCGCGAGCCAGCCGGGCCATACCAATCCAGCTCAACGCGCCCAAAGCAATAAAGACAAACAGCAGCCCGCCGGCTGACCGATCGAGCTGAATAAGAAAACCAGCGACTCCTGTCGAAACGCCGGCTCGAGACAGCGCCTTAAAATATACTGTCATCAAAATAATGATCGGCAGCAAAGGGATTGCATACATAAAGTCAACAATGCGCATCATGACATTGTCAACTACACCACCGGCATAACCGGAGACCGTCCCATAGATAATCCCAATACTCAGCGAAACCGTCGAGGCCACAATCGCTACCGCCAAAGATACGCGAGCGCCGTATACAACCCGGCTCCAAATATCTCTACCCAATGCGTCCGAACCAAATATAAACAGCGTGCAGCCCCATTCCAATGGCGTATTCGCCCAATTACATTCGGGCAATTTGTCTGTTGTTACAATGTATGCTTCCATTGGCTTAGCCCGATTATTAAGATTATTTTGGGTAGCATAGTGATAAGGGGCAAATATGGGGGCAGCCAAAGCCACAATAACTAAAATGATAATGAAAATTCCACCAGCCACCGCGATCTTGTTGCGACGAAATTCACGCCAGGCATCTTGCCCTGGGCTGCGTCCTTTCGTTTCCTCTTTTACCTGTTCTAATTCCAATTCTGCAATCATAATTCATTTCCTAACAAAAAATTCATTTCAAACCAGGTTACACTTTCGTAGTAAACTGAATGTTTCAGGAATTACAATTCCCGAAACTGGCTTTCTGGAAACTGCCAACTTAACAATGAACAGTGGGGACTCATGATTAATCGTAACGAATACGCGGATCCAACCAGGCGTAAAGGATATCCACCAAAAGGTTGCCCGCGATTAATAAAATGCCAAAAATCAGTGTCAAACTCGTTTGCAAAAAATATTCTCGCTGGTTGATACTTTCGACAAATCGCCGTCCCATCCCATTTAAGGCAAAAATGGTCTCTGTGATAAAAGCACCGGTCACGGCGCCAGCCAGCAGCGGCCCAACAATGGTTACAACAGGGATAAGTGAATTCTTTAAAGCATGAATAGCAATGATCACACGCTCATGCAGCCCCTTGGCGCGTGCCGTGCGAATGTAATCCGAATCCAAAGTTTCTAACAGACCGGCTCGTGTCAGACGGGCGATACCGGCGGAATATGCCGTCCCCAACGCAAAGACAGGTAAAACGGCATGTGTCCAAAAATTAACCGTCAATTTGGGCAAAAATCCTAAAACAAACGGCGGTTCGGCCCCCCAAAAGGCTATTGGGAACCAGTCTAGCCATACGCCAAAGATGAGGATCAAAACAGGGCCTAAAACGAGATTCGGAATCGATGCCGCTACGACAGCAATAAATGTGGACGAATAATCAATGAAGGTATTATGTTTCAATGCCGCTAGAATGCCCGCCGGAATGCCAATGCCGAAGCCTAGCATCAGAGACATGGCTCCTAACTGGAAGGAAACCGGAAAGGTTTCGGACACAATATCATTCACATCCTGGCTGCGTAAACGCAGCATGGGGCCTAAATCGCCTTTTAAGAGGTTGCCAAGGTAGTTAAAAAACTGCACCGACACGGGTTGATTAAGGCCGTACCTTTCTTCCATGATTCGCCGCATATATTCCGGCATTGCTTTTGTACCTACGGTGTCAAAAGGGCCACCGGGCATTGCCTGGACTAACAAGAAAGTGACCAACACGATCAAAAAGATAACCGGAATAGAAATTAACAGACGGCGAATAATGTAGGTAATCATAACAACCTCTCAAATCAGTAAATGGTTTTTGAAAATTAGCTATTCGTAATTGCACAAGTATCATTTCGACCAGAGGGAGAAATCTTGCCTATCGTATTAGACGATAAAGATTTTTTCTCGCTTCGCTCATCGAAATGGCTGCTTCCTTTACAGCAGTTACATTTGTTCAGTAATAAGTGTTTGGTTATCAAGTCTTGTCAAATGTTGATTATTTTATGATGACCTGACCAACAAACACCACTCACTGAACAAAATACAAACATGGCTCCTAAAGGCCGAAATGAAGAGGTGGAATGGGGGAGCAGTTTTGTAACTGCTCCCCCAAAGAAAAAGGCTAAATCAGAGCCTGATTACATGCCCTGAGCGGCCATTTGAGCTTCCTGGTCGATTGTGTAGTTGTACCACTGATCGCCACCGAACAAGGCGGGATTATAGTCATACCAGCTGTGCAAACCAACGTAAGCAATGCGCAGGAAAATGGGGAAGAAGGGATATTCACCCTCATAGCCGAAGAAAGCTTCTTCGATTGCGGCGTACATTTCGATACGCGTGGCCGGATCGGTTTCCAGGCGGGCTTCAACGATCATGTCGTCGATTTCGTTGCAGGTACGCTTGGAGCGATTGTCGGTCTCACACCAGAGTACGTCGCCAACCCAGTTGTTTTCGTCAGCATAGTCGGGACCCCAACCAAGCGTCCACATGTGCGGCGCTTCTTCGTCGGGCGCATCGGCAGCGGTCGCTGTCAGCAGTTCGCTGAACGGCTGCTGTTCGATCTGGATCAGGTCGGCGGAGCAGCCGAGGTTTTCGGACCAGTTGGCCTGGGCGAACTCAATCCAGTTGAGGGTGCTTTGGCCGCTGTAGCCCAGCAGGGTTACGGTCGGGAAGCCTTCGCAGTTGGGATAACCGGCTTCTGCCAATTGCGCGGCGGCGAATTCTGGATCGAAGCCCACACCAACTTCATTGATGGGCGGCGCACCGAAGATGCCAGGAGGCGCGAAGTGTTTCATGGGCAAGCCCTGGCCCTGGCGCACGGTGGCAATGTAGGTAGCGCTGTCGAAAGCAGCGCCAAAAGCGCGGCGGACGCGGGCGTCATCAAACGGCGGTTTGGTCATACGGAAAGCAATATAGAACACCGCCAGGTCAGCGATCTGGATGGTTTCGTCGCCGTACTGGGCTAGGTGAGATTCCAATTCAGCTTCAGGAATGTTTGTTCGGTCAACTTCGCCGTTGAGCCAGAGGGCATATTCCGTGCTGGTGTCGGGCACGACATTGGTCACGATCTTTTCGATGTTTCCAGTACCATACATGTCGGCCGGCATAAGGGGGTTGCGGACGACGATACGGCGCACGTTGTGGACCCATTCATTGAGGACGTAACGGCCGCTGGTGACAATATTACCGGCTTCAATCCAGCTGTCGCCGTGTTCTTCAATCGTCCACTGCGGCACTGCCGCCAGTGTCCACATCGGGGTCATGGAAAGGAAGTAGCCGGCCGGGAATTCTAGGTTGATAACCAATGTGGCGGCATCAGGAGCACTCACGCCAATCCCATCCCACAATTCTTGAGGGATATTCTCCGGATCTTCTGCGTTCAATACGGCAGAGCAACCCAAAACCTGCGGGGCAATCACACTGCTGTAGTAGGAGCCAATATTGGGATCACAGGCGCGCTTGATGCTGTAAACGAAGTCTTGAGCAGTTACAAAAGCGGGTTCTTCACCAGCCGGCTCGCCAGCGTCATCAAAGAGCGGGCGCATAACCTGAACTGTTTCGCCGGTAACCGGGTTGTGTTTTACCCAGGGAATGTCGTTGCGCAGAGTGAAAGTGTAAACCAGACCATCTTCACTGATGTCCCAACTCGTGGCCGCTTCAGGCACGATCTCGGTTGTTTCCAGATCATAAGCGGTTAGAGCTACAAACAGGTTCTCGATGTAGGTGTTAGACACCACATCTTCCGCAATTTGTGGATCAAGGGTGGGGATGTCAGTTGTCGAAGCACCATAACTGGTCACTGGTTCTGCCATTGCCGGTTCTTCTTCAACCGGAGCTTCAACCACGGTCTCGACAACACGGGTCACCTCAACTGTCTGGCCTTCTTCCACGACGGTTTCGGTAATAACACGGGTTACTTCTACGGGCACCTCAACGGTTTCGGTTACAACTTCGGGTTGGCAAGCAACCACTAAAAGAGCAACCACCATGAGGGCTACAAATAACAAACTTTTCTTCTTCAACATTTTTTCTAAACCTCCTCCAAATTAATGGATTTTTGAGAAAATTAAATAAGCGTAAACCATTATCTTCTAAAATTCAGCTAATTGTCAGGCCTCACCTCCTTGAAAATTTCTATTAAACTTAATTGGTGGTGTATAGATTACTCTATACACTTGATAGCGATTCATAAATTAGATCGGTTATCTACATGGCAATATGCCATCTTTAAGCAAACTGTTCGGCATGATGACAGGCAACCCAGTGGGGGTTGTTGTTTGCACCCATGTTACGAAACTCAGGGTCAACTTCATGGCAGATGTCAGTTGCGTAAGAACAACGAGGATGGAAATGGCAGCCACTGGGCGGGTTTGCCGGGCTGGGTACACCGCCTTCCAAAATCAGGCGCTGCCGCTTTTCTTCTTTTTCGGGATCCGGGATAGGAATAGCCGACAGAAGGGCTTGTGTATAGGGATGGAGCGCATGATCGAAGACCTGGTCTTTTTCGCTCAGTTCAACAACTTTGCCTAAGTACATCACGGCTACCCGATCGCTAATGTAGCGAATCATGGACAGGTCGTGGGCAATAAAAAGGTAGGTCAGCCCTAGCTCTGCTTTCAGGTCATCCAATAAGTTGACGACCTGGGCTTGAATGGAGACATCCAGCGCCGAAATGGGTTCATCGGCCACAATGAAATCGGGGTTTGTAGCCAGGGCGCGGGCGACACCAATGCGCTGCCGCTGTCCACCAGAGAATTCATGGGGATAGCGATTGATGAAATAAGGATTAAGCCCCACGATTTTTAGCAGTTCTTTGACGCGTTCTTTGCGGCTGTTGGTATCGCCGATGTTGTGGATTTCCAATGGTTCGCCAATGATGTTGCCAACGGTCATACGCGGATTGAGGGAGGCATATGGATCCTGGAAAATCATTTGCATATGCCGGCGCGTTCTACGGAGTTCGTTCTGTCCCAATTTGGTCAGGTCCTGTCCTTTGAAGTGGACTTGGCCATCTGTGGGTTTTAATAGCTGTAGAATGCTGCGCCCGGTTGTGGATTTGCCACAGCCACTTTCGCCGACAAGTCCGAGTGTTTCACCTTTGTAAATATCGAAGGAAACACCATCCACGGCTTTAACGGCCCCTACCTGGCGGCGAAATATACCGCGCATAATTGGAAAATGTTTTTTCAGGTTGCGAACTTCAATGAATACTTCTTTTCCGTTTTCTTGACTCATGCGTTAACTCCAAAACCAGTTTCTTCGCGGAGGTCTTCCCAGCGCCAGCAGGCAGATACGCGATTTGGCCCGGTGGGCAATAAAGGCGGGTTTTCTTGCTTGCATTTATCAATCGCATAGGGGCATCGGGGGGCAAATGGGCAAGATTTGAAATCTTGTCGCAGATCGGGGGGGAGGCCATCGATGGAGGCCAGACGCTGCTGGTCTTTGGCATCCAGTTTGGGCATAGAGTGCAGGAGGCCGAGGGTGTAGGGGTGCAACGGCCGTTTATACAAATCATGAACCGTCGCCTGCTCAACAATAAACCCGGCGTACATCACAGCCACTTTGTCCACCATGCCGGCGACCAATGCCAGGTCATGGGTGATCCAGATGAGGGCCATCCCCAATTTTTCCTGAAGCTGCTTGATCAGTTCTACAATCTGGGCTTGAATCGTTACATCCAGCGCTGTGGTTGGCTCATCGGCAATGAGGAGGGAGGGATTACAGGACAAAGCCATCGCAATCATGACGCGCTGCCGCTGACCGCCAGAAAATTGATGGGGATAGTCAGATAGTCGCTCTTCCGGGTTGGGAATCCCTACCAGTTCGAGCATCTCCGCTGCCCGTTTTTTGGCTTGAGCATCATCCATTGCCAAATGGAGCTTGAGTGATTCTGTTAACTGATAACCTACGGTCAGCACTGGGTTAAGCGAGGTCATCGGATCCTGGAAGACCATAGCCATTTCCCGTCCGCGGATGTGGCGCAGCTCTTCGCTTTTCATGTGGATCATGTCACGGCCGTTAAACAACGCCTGCCCACTATCCACCCGACCGGGCGGGCTGGGGATCAGCCCCATGATGGACAACACGCCAACCGATTTGCCGGAACCACTTTCACCAACAATCGCGATGGATTCCCCTTCATCCAAGGTGTATGAAATACCGTTAACAGCGTTGACAACGCCTTGTTCCGTATAAAATTTGGTGACAAGATCTCTGACTTCAAGTAAATGGGTCATAGCACTCCGCTCAAATTAAAATCTCTCTCTTCTTATAGTAGGTTTGAACGGTTGAGGATAACCATTCTGTTTGGTCAGCAGGGATTTTTTCCTGCTGGACGCAGAAAATATACCTTACGAAAGGGGAATAAACAAGGTAAGATCGTGTTGATCGTACTGATTGTGTCATGAATTGAGACAGGTTCCTAAATCTTCTATCATATAGTGTATACGAAACGGAACATGCCGTCAATTAGGAGACAAATTGGCGTTAAAATGGGGGCAGGCGGTGTTATTTTGGGGCTAAATCAGGCTAACTGGGGCAGATGAATCGTAAAGGTGCTGCCTTGATTGGGTGTACTCTTGACTTCGATACGGCCATTATGCCTTTCCACCACAAATCGGGCGATTGTTAATCCTACGCCTAAACCGGGGAACAAATTAGTGCCGCCTTCCTTCTCCAGGCGGACAAAAGGTTCAAAAATACGCGACTGTTCGGCCGCTGGAATGCCTATACCCTTATCCTCCACAGTAATGATTACTTCATTGTTGCCATTGGTTGCCGCCCGAATTGAAATTGGCAGCTGATTGGGGTTGAATTTGAAAGCATTTTCTGTCAGCGCCCGCACCGCCAAAGTCAAGGCTCGTCGATCGGCATAAAGCTGAGGTAAATCAGGTGCAATATCCAGTTTGACACCGGTTGTAGTGCCGTTTAGAGCGGTGCGGGCATCATGAAGGGCTTCAATCAATACATCCGCTAAATTGACAGAACTGAATTCCATGGAAGTGGGATGCATCTCATACATGAGCAGCAAATCATTGGTCAGGCCAACCATACGCTCGACATTGCGCGAAATTGAATCCATGGCCACGCGCAGCGAATCACCTTGGAGCGCACCCTGAGCAATCAGACCCAGGAAGCCGCGAACAGAGGTCAGCGGGGTGCGAATTTCGTGAGAAAGGGTGGCAATGAACTGTGTGCGCAGCTCTTCTTGTTCGGCCAGATCGGCGTAAGCCTGCTCTAAATCTGTGTTTTTGGCATTGAGTTCGCTAATGACGGCTTGATCGTTGCGTCGAAGATGGCCGATGATCTGCCGCAGTAAATTACGCAGCAAATTGGGGTTGGCCCGGGCAATGGGCATGAAATCTATTTCATCAAGGGTCAAAACCTGGCAGTCAGTCTTGGCTCGGATGGTGGCTGTCCGTGTTGTCTCGCCTAAAAAGGCCATTTCTCCGAAGTAACTGTTAGGGCCAACGGTGTCGATCAAAATTTCTTGATTGTTAGCCTGAACAAGGATATCAGCTTGACCAATCCCCAAAATGAATAAGGTTGTGCCGGTTTCCCCTTCCAATAAAATATCTGTTCCAGCGGCATAGGATTGGCTGTCGGCAGCCTGGTTCAGGGTGGCGATGTCTTCCTTATTTAGTTCAGGAAACACATTTTGTAATAACGAAATAGGATCGATTTTTGCCATGTTGACCTGCCAGAAATAAAAAGGATGAAGGCGGGATGATGAATGATGTAGGGTTAAAAGGCCGCTTTCTGCCTCAATATTTACTTAGGCACATGATAGCATAGTGAGAAGTAGTACGGCGGTTTTTTTTACGTGATGTTCACCTGTCAGGGTGGCTTTTCACCCGACTTTTGTACCATTTGGAGTGGATGGCGGTCAGCTTGTCAGTTTGTCAGCTATTAGCCTGTCAGCGGTCGGCTTTTATTGGCCACTCATGGCGCAGCAAGCCATACAAGATCATGTCGTGGCGCTGGCCGTCGCGGTGCAGATGTTCCCGGTAGGTGCCTTCACGGGTGAAGCCGAGGGATTCGTACAGTTTGATGGCGGCCTGGTTGTAACTAAAGACGGTCAGGCAGACGCGGTGCAGGTTGAGTTCGCGGAAGGCAAATTTGAGGGCGATCTGCATGGCTTCACGGCCGTATCCCTTCCCCCTATTTTCTTCATCCCCAATGGCAATACTAACAAAGGTTGTACCGTGTGCCCACATGACCCCATCCAGTTCCAGCAAGCCGAGGAGATCGGTGGTGGTTAACGGCCGTATCCCAAACAAAAACGTCCGGTCTCCCTTCTGCCCATCCTCAATCCGTTTCACCAACTGCGCTTCCGTTTGCGGATAGGCCGGGACGGAGTCGTACAGGCGCAGGAAATCGGCGTCGGCCCACCATTGGGTCAGTGTGGGGAGGTCGGCGGGGGTGACGGCCGTTAACCGCACCCGTTCACCACGTAATAAATTCGATTGCAACATAAAAGCCTCCATCCTTGAAATTTTACCCCGCCCGGCGTATGATTCCAATCAACTAGAGCGAGAGGGTAAAATGGCTTCCCTCGCTCTACCATCTTTAATCCGCGTCATCCGCGTTCGTCTGCGTCCTATTAAAAAAGGAGAACCCAAATCATGCAAATCAACAATACCCATCGTATCCAGGCCAGCCAGCTCGACGTCCCGCCGCGTCTGCTGCTTGGCCCTGGCCCGTCCAACGCCCACCCGCGCGTTCTGCAAGCCCTCAGTATGCGCCAGGTCGGCCATCTTGACCCCAAATTCATTGAATTGATGAACGAAGTCCAGGAACTGCTGCGCTATGCCTGGCAAACCGATAACCAGTTCACCATCCCCGTCAGCGGCACCGGCAGCGCAGCCATGGAAGCCAGCGTCGCCAACACCGTCGAGCCGGGCGACGTCGTTCTTGTCGGCGTCAACGGCTACTTTGGCTTACGCCTGGTTGATATGGCCGGCCGTTACGGCGGCGATGTGCGCCAGATCGAAAAGCCCTGGGGCGATGTATTCAGCCTGGATGACATTCGCGCCGGACTGGAACAGCACCGCCCGGCTATCCTGGCCCTGGTTCATGCCGAAACTTCCACGGGCGCTCGCCAGCCATTGGAAGGCGTGGCCGATTTGTGCCGCGAATTCGACTGCCTGCTGCTCATCGACAGCGTTACCAGTCTAGGCGGCGTGCCCCTCATGCTGGATGAATGGGGCGTCGATGTGGCTTACAGCGGCAGCCAGAAATGTTTGAGCTGCCCGCCTGGTGTCGCCCCGCTGACCCTCGGCCCGCGCGCCGTGGAAAAACTGAACAATCGCAAGACCAAAGTCGCCAACTGGTATCTGGACATGTCCATGTTGAGCAAATATTGGGGCAGTGAGCGCACCTATCACCACACCGCGCCCATCAACATGAACTACGCCCTGCGCGAAGCGCTGCGCCTGGTCGCCGAAGAGGGGTTGGAAGCCCGCTGGGCACGCCATCAAGCCAACGCCGAACTGTTCTGGGAGGGTCTGGTCGAGATGGGCATCGAATGCCACGTACCCCACGAATACCGCCTGCCCAGCCTGACCACCGTGCGCGTCCCCGAAGGCGTGGACGCCAAAGCGGTGGCCGGCCGCCTGCTGCGCGAGTACAACATCGAAATCGCCGGCGGCTTCGGACCGCTGGCCGGCCAAATCTGGCGCGTCGGTCTCATGGGCTTCAACAGCCGCCCGGAAAATGTGCTGCTGCTGTTGGCGGCGTTGAAAGAAGTTTTGCCGTAATCCGTATTTCGTGAACGGTAATCCGTAGGTTGGTTGCCGTTCACTTTTTTGTTCAGGGATTGTGCAACCTTGTGCCATCCGGTATCATCTTCATTATGAGTGATAAGGATGTTTTGCAAATCATAACGGCCGTTCACGACTGGTGCCAGACACACCCGGTAAGGTTGTGTGTTCTGTTTGGCTCCCAGGCAACCGGCCAAACCCATCCGGGCAGCGACGTAGACCTGGCTGTGTGGCCCTCTAAATCGCTTGATTCCGCCGAATCGCTTGATTCGGGGACAAAGCTGCGCTGGCTGGTCGAACTGCAAAACTTGTTGGATAAAGAAGTAAGTTTAGCTTTGGTCTCGCCTGATTTGGATCCGGTGTTGGGAATGGAGATTGTGCGGAACGGCCGTGTCATCTTCACTACTAATCCCGACTTGTGGCCCAAAGAACGCGCTCGCATCCGACACGCCTACGACGAAAACCTGCCCCTCCTCCGTGAAGAACGCAAACAGTTGCACCAGTTTGTAAAACAAATTGAAACCCAACTCGATGACTGATCCTACACCCGTTAGCCTTGCGTTGACCGAGATGAATGTACCTCACCGCGAATTCCGCCATCCGGGGCCGGTGCGTTCGCTGGAACAGGCGGCGGCCGAGCGCGGCCAGCAGCCGGAGCAGGTCATTCGCTCCATCCTCTTTCGCCTGTCGGCCGACGAGTTTGTCATGGTGCTGATGGCCGGGCCGCAGCAGATCGATTGGAAGGCGCTGCGCCGTTATCTGGGCGAAAAGCGGCTGACCACCGCCAATGAAGAAGAGGTGCGCCGCGTCACCGGCTACGAGCGGGGGGCCGTTGCCCCGTTTGGCCTGCCGGCGCCGCTGCGCATCCTGGCCGATGAAAGCATCTTTGTGCCGGAGGAAGTATCGTTGGGTTCCGGCTTCCGTGGCACAACCATCATCCTGTCCAGCGCCGATTTACGCCGGGCGTTGGGTGATATCGAAATTGTCAGCCTGGGAAAGAATTAATGGGACACGGATCACACGGATTTACACTGATTTTTTAATCCGTGTTTATCAGCGTTTATCCGTGTCCAAAAATTTTGGAAGCAACCATGTTAAAGAAGACTTTTTCCATCATCCGCAGAGAGTTTTCCGGAACGGCCGCTAAAGAAGACGTCGCCGCCATTATCCGCCACCACCGCATCCAGGCCAGCCCCGGCTACCGCGCCGCCGCCCAATACGTGTTGGACGAACTGCAAAAAGCGGGACTGGAAGCCCACATCGAAACCTATCCAGCCAATTATCAAACGAAGTTTTGGGAAGCCCACTCTTTCCAGGAATGGTCGGCCGCCAGCGCCACGCTGCACCTCATCGAACCGGAGAAAGAAGCACGCAAACTGGCCGATTACCGCGAAGAGAAAATCGCCCTCATCCAGCGCAGCATCCCCTTTCAGGGCGAAGCGGAAGTGGTGCTGGTGGAAGACGGTCAGGAAGAAGCTGATTACGATGGCTTGGATGTGACCGGCAAAATCGTCCTGACGAATGGCAGCGTAAGCCGCGTGCAGCAGTTGGCGGTGGAAAAGTTTGGCGCGATTGGCATTTTGTTTGACGGGATGGCGCTGGCCCCGCCAGTGCGCCTGCCGATGGACTTGGCCGATGCCCGGCAGTACACCTCGTTTTGGTGGACGGGCGATGAAACGGAATGTCTTGGTTTTGTCTTGACTCCGCGCCAGGGGCAGTGGCTGCGCGGCCTGCTCAAGAAGGGGCCGGTCAAGGTGCGTGCCGATATTCAGGCTGAATTGTATGATGGCGAGATTGAGGTGGTAACGGCCGTACTCCCCGGCACAACCCATCCCAACGAACAAACCATCCTGGTCAGCCATCTCTGCCACCCCCAGCCCTCGGCCAACGACAACGGCAGCGGGGTGGCCGCCAACCTGGAAGCGGCCCGCACCCTCAAGCGGCTGATTGACAATGGCCAGCTGCCACCACCTAAACGCAGCATCCGCTTCCTGTGGATGCCGGAAATGACTGGCTCCTTCGCCTACCTCTCGCGGCACGAGGCTGACATTCCGGGCATGATCGCCGGGCTAAATCTAGACATGGTTGGCGCTGATCAGGAGCAAACAGGGGCGGTCATGGTTCTGGAGCGGCCGCCCGATGCTGCCGCTTCATTTGCCGTCGATTTAGCCGAGCGGCTGCGCGAGGAATTGTTCGACGACGTGGAGACCTACGGCGGACTGGAAGGCTACGCCCATTTTCGCTATGCCACCACCGGCTTCACCGGCGGCTCGGACCATTACATTTTTTCTGACCCGACGGTAGGCGTGCCCATGCCGATGTTCATCCAGTGGCCGGACAAGTTTTACCACACATCGCAGGATACGCTTGAGAAGGTCAGCCCGGCGACGTTGCATCGTTCCGGCACGCTGGCGGCGGCGTTTGCCTATTTCATCGCCACGGCCGGCGAAAAGGAAACAGCCTGGCTGGCCCACGAGATGCTAGCCCGCTTCCAGGCCCGGCTGGCCCATCGGGCACAGGGGCTGGTGACAGAGATGGTGGAGAAGGGAAATAGTAAAGGGGGAATGCCCAACCGCCAACTCGACTACCAACTGGATCGTTTTCGCGCCGGACTGAATTCTCTCCACCGTCTCTGGGCTGATGTGGGACCGATCCTGGAAGACATTTACGATGAGGCGCTGCAATTCACCGAATTAGCCCGCGCCCGCATCGACTCTTTCAGTAACGGTGAATCCGTAGCCCCGGCAGAACCGGGCGAATGGGAACAAAAAGCAGCTACGCTCATTCCCAAGCGAAATTATCGCGGACCAGGGTTGGCCATTGGGTCCACGGCCGAATTAACCGCTGCCGAAAAAGAGGAACTTTACCAATTCCGCAAAGACCGGAAGGGAGCCTACACCGCCCAAACGCTGGCCGAATATTGGGCCGACGGCCGGTGCACTGTCCTGGACATAATCGACCGGATCGAAATGGAAATTGGTATCCGCGATGCTGAACTCATTGTGCGCGAATTTGAACTGCTGGAACGATTAGGGCTTGTGCAGCTAAAGTGAGTTCGTCAAAACGGCCGTTCATCCAGGTAAGCGACAAAAAATCCAAACACCGAAAGGAATAACCCGGACATTAAATTACGGCCCAGTTTTGAAAAGAAATTCCCCGCTTATCTCCCAAGTGCGAAAGCCGTGGCTTCTTCAATACTCATAACCCGACCGCGCTGCCAGGCGGATGCAAACGCCGCCTCAGACAACCCGGCCCGAACAACAGCCACGTCCTTCTCATAGGCTGGCCGATACTCGGGGTTGAGGGCTGTGGCCCCCGGCAGCTCACGAGCGGCCTCGGCCGCTCCGAACAGTTGCGCTGCCCGCTCAAAATCCCCATGGGCAGCGGCCAGTGTGGCGAAGCGCTCGTAAAAATAGGGTGGAAAATCAACGTCGGCGAAGTCGCTGACTAAATCCAGGCCCTCTGTTAGGATACGACCAGCGTCGTTGAGTTGGCCACGTCTTATCTCAGCCTCACCCAGCAAAAAGTGAATCGCGACCACGCTGCGCTCTTGGCCCATCTGTTGCCAGGCTGTCTGGCATTCTCGTAACATGTTGCTGGCTAGGGTATAGTTGCCTAGTCGTATCTCAATATCGGCAAGCCACTGCTTGTAGAAAGTACCCGGTTGACCGTCTTCGGCGGCCAGTTCCAGACAACGACATAAGGTCTCTCGCGCTTTGATAAAATCAGTTGTTCCCAAAACACTCCTACACAGCGCACGACGCAAGGCTGAGTTGTCGCCCAATTTCTCAGCGAGGGGAATAAGCTTTTTAAAAGTCTGGCGCATTTGTTCGTAATCACCGAGTGCGTGATAAGCCAGCCCAAGTGAATCAAGCGCGTCAAACAAACCCTGCTGATCGTTACAGGCTTGAAAACATTGGGTGCTTGCTTCCAAGAGAGCCGCTGCCCGCCGATTGTCATAACCATAAACGTATAGATTCCCTTGTTGGAAAAGCGCCTTCCCTCTGGCGGCCGTTGGGTCGTCGCCCAACAGGTCGAGTAACCTATCCAGCCAATCGCTGCCTTCCTCGACAAGCCGATCCGCCCAGTAATCGGACACCTCGTCTATGATTTGCTGAACTGGCTCTACTTCGGCGTGGTCAAGAAAATAAGCCAATGCGGTGCGAATATTATCCATCTCCAGTGCCAGAAACTTAAACCAGATTTGCCGGTTGGCGCCATAACGGTCGGTGGGGACTGTCGCTGGCAGTTGGTTGGCCACATGGCGAGCCAGCCGTTCCACAACAGCTAACTCTTCTTGATCAATCTGGAGTTGCTCGACGGCGAACTCGCGGATAGCGGCCAGCATGTCATAGCAGGATTGGTCAATCATTTCTCTCGCCAGTTGCACTAAATTCTTGTCGATAAGTGACTCGAGGCCATCGGCCACCGCCACAGACAAGCCGGGACTACAGACTGCCTCAGCGTCGGTTAAAGTCCAACGGCCAGCGAAAACACCCAATCGAGAAAAGAGCAACTGCTCGTCATCGTTAAGCAGGTCGTAGCTCCAGGCGATGGTATCCCGCAGCGTTTGCTGCCGATGGGGTAAGTCGCGCAGCCCCCTGGTCAACACGTTCAGTCGGCTGCAGAGACGTTCCAAAAGTAAGGCGGGCGAGTAAGCACTCAGACGAGCAGCGGCCAATTCCAGGGCCAGGGGCAGACCATCCAGGCGTTGGCAGATGGTCACTACAGTTGCCAAGTTGTCGTCGGTTAATTGGAAAGTGGGGTCGGTGGCCTGGGCGCGGAGGAGAAAGAGTTGCACAGCCTCTACCTGGGCTACTTCATCCTTGGTCTCAGCGTCTTCTCCAGGCAACCGGAGGGGGGGCACCGGGTAAAGTTGTTCGCCGCGCAATTGGAGTGGTTCCCTGCTGGTGGCCACAATCCGCAGTTGGTCGGTCGACGATAGCAAGTTGCTGGCAACGGTCGCCGCATCAAGTAAATGCTCGTAATTGTCCAGGATTAGCAAGACCTGTTTCGGCCTCAGATAATCTTGCAAAGCTTTCAGGACGCTCTGTCCCTCGACTGGTTTGACATCCAAAATGCTGGCGATGGTTTGTTCGACCAGCCGTGGATCTTTGAGCGAAGCCAGAGAAACAAAGAAAACACCATCGGGGAAGTGTGTTAGTTGTGCCGCAGCTAGCTGCAAAGCTAATCGGGTCTTGCCAGAGCCGCCTGGCCCGGTTAAGGTCAGCAGCCGAGTGCCTTTAAGTAGATTGGCAGTCTGTGAGAGTTCACGCTGCCGACCGACAAAGGCGGTCACCTGAGTCGGTAGGTTGTGGGGCGGATGGGCCACAGTTCTCGGTGATGGTTTGATAATTGTGTCTGGAGTTCCCTTTGTAGGCAGCACGAAAGGTGATGCACCGGAGCGTATTTGCTGGTAGAGCGCCTGCGTTTCGGCCGAAGGCTCAATACCCAGTTCATCTTGCAAAAGTTGGCGGCAGATTTCGTAATGGGACAAGGCGGCCCGGCGACGGCTGTTCCTGGCCAAAATCTCCATCAACTGCCTGTGGGCACTCTCCCGCAGGTTGTCAAGCTCTAGCTGGCGGCGGGCGTAGGTTTCGGCTGTGTCCAGGTCATTGGACTGGATATTGTTTTTTGTGAGCGTGTCCAGCGCATCCAGAACCTGACGGCGCAAATCGCCGCGGCGGGCGGCGGCCCATTCTTCAAAGGGAGCGCTGTCTGGTAAGTAAAAATCGGCCAGGAAATCGCCCCGGTACAGGGTAACCGCTTCCGGCCAGCCAGACTCGTCCCCTTTGAGCTTTTCGGTGAAGGTGCGTAGGTCCAGGTCGAAACTGCCGTTCGGGTTCATCTGTATCGTCTGCCGGTCAGTCAGCAGGAGGGGAACCATGCCGCTGCCATCGCGTGATGGCAGTTCAGGAATCGCTTTGCGCAGCAGGTACAGCGTCTGGCGCAAACTGCCCTGAGCCGATTGCTGCGGGATGTCCGGCCAGAGCAGAGCCATCAACTGCTCGCGCGAGTGGACTTCCGGCTGGCAGGCCAGATAGACCAGCAGCGCCTGAACGCTTTTGGTACGGAATTGGGTTAACGGCCGTTCATCCAACGAAGCAGCAAAGGGGCCAAGTACCGAGAGGGATAGCTTGGTCATAGCATCATTGTAGCATAAGTTTTGCTGAGATTACGGCCGTTCCGGACACACCGCCACATGCAAAAAACGCTGGCATTCCTCATCCGTCAGCGAGCGAGTGATACGCGACTGGGCCAGTTCCACCAGGTCTTCAAGTTCCAAGACATAAACCCTCACCTGCCCACCGCCAAAGGCACCTGTAGCCAATCGTGTCCCGTCCGGGCTGAATATTGCCGTGTCCAGGGGGTCCTCAGCAGAGAGCGTCAGCCACTCCTGACCTGTCTTCAGATCCCATAACTTGGCTGTCCCGTCGAAGCTGGACGTGGCCAGGCGAGCGCCATCTGGACTGAAAGTAATGCGACCGATAAACGCTGAATGACCGGATAAAGTCGTTATCACGCGGCTTTCTGCCCCCGAGATATCCCAGACCATTACCTTGCCATCACTTCTGCCCGCCGCCAGGAGCTTACCATCCGGGCTAAACGCAATACTTGACAGACTAACCCCAGCGTTCAGAGTCTCCAACTCTTGACCAGTAACTGCATCCCAGATCCTCGCCGTCCCATCGTCGCTGCTCGTTGCGATACGCATCCCATCCGGGCTATAAGCGGCGCCCTGGACCCAGCGGCTGTGGCCAAGCAGCGTAAACAACTCCTGGCCTGTGCGCGTATTCCACACTTTGGCTGTCCCATCCGCGCTGGATGTCACCAGGCAGGTCCCGTCCTGGTTGAAAGAAACGTTAAAGATGTAATCCGTGTGGCCGGACAAGGTGAATAGCTCTGAGCCGGTCGAAGCGTCCCACAGCTTGGCGGTTCTGTCCCAACTGGCCGTGGCCAGATGTTTGCCGTCTGGGCTAAATGCGATGTGGAATGTCCCAAATTCAGGGTGTCCTGCCAGGATTAGCAACTCCTGACCGGTTGTGCTGTCCCGAACAGCGACCGTACCATCGGATTGAGCCGTGGCCAGGCGTTTCCCGTCAGGACTGTATGCAGGCGACCCGGCGCCGACCAGAGTGAGCAATTCTCTTCCAGGGGCGAGGTCCCATACTTTTACGGTCTTGTCTTCGCCCACGGTGACCAGGCGCGTCCCATCGGGCGTAAAAGTCAGATCGTCCACCACTCCAGCGTGGCCTACCAGCGTAAGCAATCTCCTCCCTGAAGCGGCATCCCAGACCCTGGCCGCGCCATCCTGACTGGCAGCCGCAACCCGCGTTCCATCTGGGCTGAAGGCGGCAGCGCGGGCCGACTGCTCGTGGTTGATGATGACCAACGGCTCATTTGTCTCCGCCCCCGACGAAATATCCCATAGCTTCACGAATCCATCGTAGCCACCCGTCAACAAGCGTTGCCCGTCCGGACTCAGGGCAATGTAGATCTCGTTCGTATGGCCAGATATGACCGACAACGCCTGTCCATTCTCAGCATCCCAGAGTCTGGCTGTCCCATCGGCGCCGGCTGTCACGAGTCGTTTTCCGTTTGGCGCGAAGATGACGCCAATGACACCTCCGGGATGAATGCTGCCAGCCCGGATTGCCTCGGCATGGCCGGTCAGGACGAGCAGTTGTTGACCGGAGGCGCTGTCCCATACCCTCGCTGTTGCGTCGGCGCCAGCCGTTGCCAGGCGCTTCCCATCTGGGCTAAAGGCGACGGCGCTGAGGGGAGCGCCATGATTGATGACGAGCAATTGCTCACCGGTGGTGGTATCCCACACTTTCGCAGTCTGATCATCGCTGGCTGTCGCCATGCGGGCGCCATCCGGGCTGAAGGCGAGGCCGAAGATAGAAATTCCGGTGTGATAAGTGGAGAAACTCAATAGTTCTTGGCCCGTCGTAACATCCCATACTTTTACGATTCCATCGTCGCTGGCTGAAGCCAGGCGTGTTCTATCCGGGCTAACAGCGACGCTCTCAACCATTTCGGTATGGCCGGTTAATGTGTGCAACAGATGCAACTCTGGGATGGACTCGTGTAGAGCATTTTCGGCCTCGATTGTGTAGGCTTCTGACAATGCCTGTAGCGCTAATAACACACTGCGCTCCGGGTCTACATCCAGGTTGTTGAGTGCGGCGGCAGCCAATTCCCGCGAGGTAGCGAGCCGTTCGTTTTTTGTGGCCTGCCGCCCAAACAGGAGGGCGGCGACAGCTAGAACAGCAGCGATAAGTAATGCACCCGATAAATAAACCGCTCGCCGCCTCAGTTGATTGGCCGATCGAGTTTGTTCATCGGCGCGTACTTTTTCAGTTTCGGCCAACTGCCGGATCGTTTCCAGTTCACGCTGCTGCCGGGCTGTTTCTGCTGTCCGGCGTTCTTGCTGGGCGGTCAGGCAGGTGTCGAGAAATGTTTTTTCAACGTGAGTCAGTGCCAGATCGGAAACGGCCGTCCAGCCGGAAAACAAGTCCAGCCGTGAACCGCGCAGTAAAAATCCTTCATCGCGGCTGGATTGTTCCCATTCGGCGGCGGCGGCAGCCAGACGACGCTGAATCCGTATGTCATCACGGCTCTGATCCAGCCAGCGGCGCAGCCGGGGCCATTCGCGCAGCAGCGCTTCGTGAGCGACTTCGACGGTGGGTTCTCGCGTGTTGGGGTCGCGGTCAAAGGTGAGGATACGGTGTTCCCCGAATTTGGTGAGCGGTAATCGGCTATCAGTAATCGGAAATTCGTTTTCCGACAACCGATCACCGTTTACCGATAACTGTTTACCGTTTACCGATAACGCTTCCAACTCTGACAACCGCACGCGTCGCCGTGTATCTTCCACGCCCTCGCCCAATGTCACCAGGCGTAAGAACAACTGGCGAACTCGCTCCTGTTCGGTTGAGTCCAGATTGGCGTACAGTTCCTCGGCGCGCTGGGCCAATGCGCCGGGCACGCCGCCAATCGCCCGGTAACTTGCCAGGCTCATCGTATGATCCTGGCGTTCCTCAAATAGCTCCGTCAGCGCATATTGCAGCAGGGGCAGTGCGCCGGGCTGGTCAACGACGTCGGTAGTCATCGCCGCTACAACGCCCTCTTCGATGCCCACGCCAACCCGCCGCGCCGGTTCTTGAATGGCCCAGGTCAATTCGTCCTGGGTTAGCGGCAGGACGACTTCCGTATGCTGTTTGAACAGTTCGCCAACAGGCTGGTACTGTAACGGCCGATCATAGAAATCGGCCCGCAGCGTCACCACCACCCGCAGGGGCGTGCGCGGCGCAGCGAGGGCAGCCAGCAGGCTGTCTAAGAAATGTACCCGTCGGGCTTCGTCCTCGACCAGCGTAAACAACTCTTCAAACTGATCCACAACCAGGAGCAATTGCGCCCCATCTTCATCGGGCAAAATGCGGCGGACGGTGCGCAGCAGCCCCCGCTTATCCTTTTGCAGCGGTTCCAGCAGGCTGGGCGGCGGATCGACGGCGATGGGCAGCAGGGCCAGTTCTAATTCCTCCATCGGGTAACTGCCGGGAACCATCTCGGCCACAAACCATTTTTCGGAACCAGGGACGGCCCCCTCACGCAAGGCGGGAATCAGGCCGGCTTTAACGGCGCTGGATTTGCCGCTGCCGCTGGGACCGACGACGGCCAGGAAACGGCTTTCGGCCAGTCGGGCCACTAATTGCTCGACCAGGGTTTCACGGCCGTAAAAGTCGGCGGCGTCGGCTTCCTGGAAGGCGCGCAGCCCTTTGTAGGGGTTGATGATGTCTACTGCGGCGGGAACGGCTACTCCGACTTCGCTCAGCACAGGCGTTACCCCTGCCACATGAACCCCATTTTCACGGGTCGCCTGGCGGAACGCTTCTGCCATTGCCAATACATCCGGGTAACGATCACGCGGTCTTTTGGCCGTCGCCCGTTGGATGACAGCGTCAATCTGGCGTGGTAAATCGGAACGGCTGGCGCTGACCGGTGGGATGGGTTCGTTGAGCTGCTTTTGGATGATCATGGCCAGGGAGGCATCGGGGAAGGGCTTTTCGCCGGTCAACGTCTCGTACAAGACAGCCCCCAGGCTGTACAGATCGGATTGAGGGCTGACCGGATCGTTGAGTAGCTGTTCCGGGGAGATGTAGTCGGGTGTGCCCATGATGGCGCCAACGGCCGTTAACCGCATATCGCCCGTCAAATTCTTGGCAATACCAAAATCCGACAAGTAAGCATTGCCAGCTTCGTCGAAAAGAACGTTGGCCGGTTTGATGTCCCGATGCACGATGCCTTGCCGGTGGGCAGCCGCCAGCGCAGAAGCGATCTGATCCAGCATCTTGAGTGTCGGCTCAACTCCCCAGGGGCCGCCCTCTAAAGAAGCCAGCAGATTGCCGCCGCGCAGCAGGCGCATAACCAGGTACGCCCCTTCCGGATCGCGCCAATAATCGTAGAGGGGGACAATGTAGGGATGTTCCAGGCGGGCGATGGTTTGAGCTTCGGCCTCAAAACGACGGATAAATTCGGGATCATTGGCGTAACGGCGACGAATTACCTTCACGGCCACTTCCCGGCCAATGCCAGGTTGAATGGCCCGGTGAATTGTCCCAAAAGCGCCCTCGCCGATTTCTTCTTTGAGGTCGTAGCCGCGCACACCCTGAACCTGGGGGACGTCAAAGCGTAAGTCGCCGGCCTGGATTCTTTCGTAAAGCGCCGTCGTTTGGGTGGTGGGGGCCATTCCCAACTCTTCAGCCAGGCGGCGGCGGCAAGTTTCGTACAGCGCCAACGCTTCTTCACGCTGCCCGCTGAGAGCCATAATTTCCATGAGCTGCCGGTAGCCGCTTTCGCGCAGTTCATCTATTTCAAGCTGCTGCTCGGCAAAGGCTCGGGCTTCAGTGAACGCTTTCTGGCGGGTGTTGACGGTTGTCAAGGTTTCCAGCGCATCGAGGGCCTTGCGGCGGTAAGTTTGCCGGGAAGTCTCAGCCCACTCTTCGAATTCGTTGCTGTCGTCCAGGTAGAAGTCGGCCAGGAAATCGCCGCGGTAGAGGGCGACGGCCGTTTCCAATTCCTGATGGCAGGCGCGGCAGGTAAGCAAATCGAGGTGGTCATGGGTTTGTGCCTGTCGCGAATGGGCTTCGAATTGGGCTGTGTCAATACAAACGTCAGCCAGTGGATTTAGTTGGATGGTCTGACGGTTGGCCAGGATTAGGGGAACGGCCGTTGTCTGACCTGAACTATCTTTAGGAGACAAATCGGGAATTTCTCGCCGCAGATGATAGAGAACCTGCCGCAAATTATGCCGCGCCGAGCGTTCCGGCATGCCCGGCCACAGCAGCGTCATCAACGACTCGCGGCGATGGGGATTGGCTCGTTCTACCGCCAGGTAGATGAGCAGCGCCTGGACTTTGTTGGTGCGAAAACCTGCCAGCACTTCACCATCTAACACAGCCTGAAACCGACCAAGAAGAGCCAAGGACAACGTACCCATGATTGACCTCCTGTCCATTTGCCTGTCAGGCTGCCTGGCAGGCAGACCATTTATCTGAATGATGTTGGAGATGTCAGCGTGAACCCGGTTCCAGGGGCGGGTCGAATTCGTGGATGACTCCTACCCTTATCCTAGCATAAAAATGACCGGTTTTGAGGCTTTGTTGACGATTTTCCCCAAAATGTTGACGGTTGGCGACGCTAAATCGTCAACCAGTCACGTCCAACAATGCCGCCCTAAATTTTACATAACGAAAGAGTTGAAATGTTGACGATTTGTTGACGCTAAGTTTTGAACCGTTGACGCCACTGAGACAGGCTGATGACGGGGACAAACGAAACTGCGAACAAGAGATTTCACAGCGCTGCAAGGGACAGCGGCGCAGCAAGTAGCGAGGTGGAAAATGTTACGCAAAATCTTGTTCAGCAGTTTAACCCTTTTAGTAGTGAGTAGCGCGTTAGGCTTCACGAAATTCAACAAAACAGTTCTGGCTTCCTCATACACGATTGACGCGGACGCCCAACAGCAAATCCTGGCGGCGACGGTACGTATGACCTTGTTCGCACCTTTGACCGATGAGCTGGGCAACCCGCAGGTCGTGACGGTAGATGGGCAAAAGGCGATCCAATACACGGTCGGTGAAGGATTGGGTACGCTGGCCCGCTCCGGTGCGGACGTGTTCATCGTCACCCATGACCATTGGACACTGCTGACGCCAAATTTGAAAAAAGTGCAATTCCACAACGTCGCCGGCGAGCTGCTTCTGGAAGTGAGCGGTGCAGATTTTCAGCAAATGA